>DASTJG010000527.1:0-8335 GCA_035716785.1 Anaerolineales bacterium | reverse complement strand
ACAGGCGGCGAAACGCGTCGAAGCATTCCACCGCCACCAGCCGCTGACCTCGTGGTTCAGCAACGACATGGGCGGCACGCTTGGGCAGATCATTCGCCCGATCCAGCGCGTGGGACTGTACGTACCCGGCGGGACCGCTCCTCTGCCCTCCAGTGTGCTGATGAGTGCCATCCCGGCGCGCGTCGCGGGAGTGAAAGAGATCGTCATCGTCACGCCGCCCAATCGTTCTCTTGCAAATACAGCGGTACCGGTTGACCCGATCATCCTGGCGGCATGTGCCATTGCCGGTGTGGATGAGGTTTATTTACTTGGCGGCGCGCAAGCCATCGCGGCGCTGGCATACGGCACCGAAACCATCCACCCTGTGGACAAGATCTTCGGTCCCGGCAACCTGTTCGTCACGCTGGCGAAGCGCCAGGTCTACGGCGTGGTCGGCATCGACGGGCTAGCAGGCCCAACGGAGACAGTCGTCGTCGCGGATGAAGCTGCCAACCCCGCCTGGGTCGCGGCGGACCTGCTGGCGCAGGCCGAGCACGACTTGTTGGCCTCCGCTATTTTGCTTACCCCTTCCCAATCCTTGATCGAGAAAGTAGAAATCGAGATCGCGCGGCAGGTGGAGGAACGCAGCCGCGCGGAGATCATTACAGCATCGCTGGAAAACCGCGGTGGCGCGGTGCTGACCCGCGATCTGGATGAAGCCGTGCAACTGGCAAACGAGTATGCACCCGAACACCTGGGGCTTTCGGTCAGTGATCCGTGGCGCTGGGTGGAAAAGGTAAACAACGCGGGTGGCGTCTTCATGGGCGAGCATTCCTTCGAAGTACTGGGTGATTATCTGGCGGGACCCAGTCACGTCATGCCGACGGGCGGCTCGGCGCGCTTTGCCTCTCCGCTCAACGTCTGGGACTTCGTCAAAATCGTCAGCCTGGTGGCGCTCGATGAAAGCACGGCACAAAACATCGGTCAGAGTGCCGCGGTCATCGCGGACGCCGAAGGTTTGGATGCGCACGGCAACGCTGCCTTGCTGCGACTGAAAAGAAACTCATGAAGATCCGCACTCACCTTGAATCACTTCCACCCTATACGCCGATCGAGCCGTTTGAAGTGCTGTCCGAGCGGGTTGGGCGTGATCCATCTCAGATCGTCAAGTTGGATGCGAACGAGAATCCGTACGGACCGTTGCCGGTTGTGTGTGAGGCGCTCGGCAAGCTGGACTTCCCGCACATCTATCCTGATCCCGAAAGCCGCGCGCTGCGAAAATCGCTGGCGAGGTTTACAGGCATCGGAGAGGAATACCTGCTCGCCGGCGCGGGCGCGGACGAGTTGATCGACTTGATCATGCGCGTCATCCTGGAACCGGACGACGCGGTCCTTTCCTGCCCGCCCACATTTGGCATGTACCCATTCGACGCGAATGTCAACGCGGCGCGCTGCATCGAGGTTCCCCGCAAAGCAGACTTTTCACTCGACGTGGATTCCATTTATAAAGCAGTAGAAACTTATCAGCCCAAGATTTTGTTCATTGCTTCCCCCAACAACCCGGATGGCTCTCTGCTCGATGCAGGGACCATGGACAAATTGTTATCGCTTCCATTACTAGTTGTATTGGATGAAGCCTACGTCGAATTTGCAGCCGAGAAGCTTGGCGCAAGCTTGAGCCGGATCCGCGAAGTCCCTTCACGAGAGAACCTGGTTGTCCTGCGCACCTTCAGCAAGTGGGCAGGGCTGGCCGGTCTGCGCGTCGGCTACGGCGCATTTCCGCTCTGGCTGATGCCGACATTGTGGAAATCCAAACAGCCGTACAATGTCAATGTGGCAGCCAGCGTCGCGGCGCAGATTTCCCTGGAACATGCAGATGAACTGGCAAAGGTCGTCGAGCTTTTGAAGAGTGAACGGACGCGTTTGTTCGAAGCTCTGGAGGAAGTTCCCTACCTGAAGCCTTATCCGACCCAATCCAATTTCATTTTGTGCAAAGTGATCGGAATGGATGCCGCTGAACTCAAGAAGAAATTGGCAGAACAATATGGAGTCTTTATCCGCTATTTCAATAAACCCGGTCTGCGCGACCACATCCGCATCAGCGTGGGCAGGCCGCAGGATACGGATGTGTTATTACAAGCACTGGAGTCCGAAATCTCCTGATTTCGGATTGATATCTAACGTCTGGCCCCACAGGGGTGCTTCGCAAAGACGTTGGACTCCGAAGGAAAATATGCGAACCGCCGAAATATCACGTCAAACCAATGAAACGCAGATCACCATCAAACTCGATCTGGATGGAACAGGCAAGCACAATATCTCCACAGGTATTGGCTTTCTCGATCACATGCTGACGCACCTCGCCGTGCACGGACTGTTCGATCTCACCGTGCAGGCCAAAGGCGATCTTGAAGTAGACACTCACCATACCGTCGAAGATGTCGCGCTGGCACTGGGACAGGCCTTCGATCAGGCCCTTGGCGACCGCAAGGGAATCTTCCGCATGGGTGACTGCTTCACACCGATGGATGAAACCCTGGCGCATGTCGCGATCGACCTGTCGGGTCGTCCGTATGCGGTCATCCAGACGGAGTGGCACACGCCGTATGTTGGGAACATCCCAACCACGTTGTTTCCGCATTTCTTCGAGTCATTTGCGGTGACTGCACGTTCCAATTTGCATGCCCGTGTGTTGTATGGTCGTGATGACCATCATCAGGCCGAAGCCTTGTTCAAAGCCTGGGCCCGCGCGCTGGACAGCGCCACACAAATCGACCCGCGCCGGGCCGGGAACATCCCATCTACAAAAGGAACATTGTAAAGCGAGACGCTTTGCGTCTCTCGCTCTACGAAGGAAGATGAAATGAATGATGTTGTTTTGATCGATGCAGGCACCGGCAATCTCCGTTCCGTGCAGAAGGCATTGGAGAGCATTGGTGCAAATGTCGAGCGCACGGATGACCCGCAGAAGGTTTTGTCTGGCAAGCGCGTGGTATTACCGGGCGTAGGCGCTTTCGGCGATTTTATGTCCGGGCTGCGGGTGCGCGGACTGGAAGAGGCTGTCAAACAGATTTCAGAGCGCGGCATCCCCCTGCTTGGGATTTGTGTCGGCATGCAGGCTCTGTTCGAGGTCGGTGAGGAGATGGGCAAGCACGCGGGGCTGGGTCTGCTGAGAGGCAAGGTGGTCCGCTTTGCAGAGTCGCTGCCGGTGAAGGTTCCGCACACCGGGTGGAATCAACTCGAAGTGCAGGATGAGGCGTGCCTCTTTAACGGGATCAACTCCGGAGCATATGTTTACTTCAATCATTCATATTATTGTCAGGCACAGAATTCATCCGATGTGATCGCAAGGACGGATTACGGTTTGAAATATGCCTGCGCGGTGCAGCGAGAGAATATTTTCGGCGTGCAGTTCCATCCCGAAAAAAGTCAGACGCTTGGTCTGCGAATTTTGAAGAACTTCCTGGAGGCAGCATGAGCTTTACAATCTATCCCGCGATCGATCTGCGTGGCGGCAAGGTCGTGCGGCTGAAGGAAGGCGATCCCAAACGCATGACTGAATACAGTGATGATCCTGCCGAGACTGCGCGACGCTGGCTGGAGGCGGGTGCGAGTTGGCTGCATGTCGTGAATCTCGACGGCGCGTTTGGCGAGAATGAAAGTGCAAATCGTTCTGCAATTGAAGCGATTCTAAAGATAGGCGCACAGATCCAGTTCGGCGGCGGAATTCGTTCACTCGGCGCACTCGAACGCGCGCTCAAGTTGGGCGTGAGCCGCGTGATCCTTGGCACGGTCGCAGTGGAACAACCGAACGCTGTCGCGGATGCATTGAACATGTTTGGTCCAGAAAAGATTGCAGTTGGGATCGACGCGCGCGATGGACTCGTGCGCGTCCGTGGCTGGCAGAGCGGCAGCAGAGTTTCTACGATTGACCTTGCGCTTCAAATGCAGACTCTGGGAGTACGCACTGTGATCTTCACCGACATCAGCCGGGATGGCGTGAACGCCGGGTTGAATATTCCTGCCACCCGCGAATTAGCTGAGGTAAGTGGTCTCGACGTGATCGCTTCCGGCGGCGTGTACACCCTGGAGGATGTAACCGCAGCGCGCGAGGCGAATCTGGCGGGCGTGATCATCGGGCGGGCACTGTATGAGGGGACGATCAATTTGAAAGAGGCACTAACCCTTTCTTAACCACGAAGGGCCCAAAGAAACACAAAGGGAAAAACTTTTGTCTTAAACCTTTGTGATCCTTTGTGGTAAATCTTTTGGAGATTTTATGCTAGCAAAACGAATCATCCCCTGCCTGGACATCAAAGACGGGCGCGTGGTCAAAGGTGTGAACTTTGTCAATCTGCGCGACGCCGGCGACCCCGTGGAACAGGCACGTTTGTACGATGAGCAGGGCGCGGACGAACTGGTCTTTCTCGATATTTCCGCGACGCACGAAGGACGAAAGACGACCCTCGAACTGGTTGGGCGCGTGGCAGACACAGTTTTTATGCCGTTGGCGGTGGGCGGAGGAATTCGCACAGTGGACGATATGCGCAACCTCCTGCTCGCCGGCGCGGACAAGGTCAGCGTCAATTCGGCGGCAGTGAAGAATCCCACACTTCTGTCGGAGGGAGCAACGCGTTTTGGCGCGCAGTGCATCGTGCTCGCCATCGACGCGCGCCGCCACAACGCGGGCTGGGAAGTCTATGTCAACGGCGGTCGCATCCCCACCGGGGTCGACGCGCTGGAATGGGCCGTGCGGGGCGTGAAGTTGGGCGCGGGCGAGATCCTGCTCACCAGCATGGATGCAGATGGGACTCTGGCCGGGTATGATATCGATTTGACGCGCGCCGTCGCTGAGGCGGTCCCGGTGCCGGTCATCGCTTCGGGCGGCGCGGGAACGCCGGCCCATTTTGCGGAGGTGCTCACCGAAGGCAAAGCGGATGCTGCGCTGGCCGCGTCCCTGTTCCATGATGGCAAGTTGAGAATCAGGGAACTGAAAAGAGAATTGCAGGATTGTGGCGTGCCTGTGCGCCTATTGCAGAAGGAATAATCCATGCAGATATCTGAAATTAAATTCGATACCAACGGACTGATCCCTGCCATTGTTCAGGATGCGGAGACGAACGAAGTCTTGATGCTGGCGTACATGAATCGAGAGTCGCTCCAGCTTACGTTGGGAAAAGGCGAGACCTATTTCTGGTCGCGCAGCCGGGGAGAACTCTGGCATAAGGGCGCCACATCGGGGAATACACAGCGCGTGGTCGAGGTCCGCGTGGATTGTGACGCGGATACGCTGTTGGTCCGGGTTCAGCCTGCTGGTCCCGCCTGCCATACGGGCAACCGGACTTGTTTTTATCGGGATATGACATAGTTTTTTACCACGAAGAACACCAAGGTGCACAAAGGAAAATCTTTGTTGTACTTCGTGGCCTTAGTGGTGAACGGAGATGTTTCATGAGAATTCAATGGCTGTTCGACTTGATCGAAGATCGCAAAGTTCATCCGATTGAACAATCCTATACGTCCAGTCTGTTTGCAGAAGGCCTGTCGAAGATCGCGCAAAAGGTTGGCGAGGAAGGCACCGAGGTGGTCGTCGCCGCGCTGGCCCAGGATGACCAGCGTCTCGTCGAAGAGGTTGCCGATCTCACCTATCACACGCTCGTTCTGCTTTCGGCGCGCGGACTGACCCCCAAACACATCCTGACTGAGTTGGAAAAGCGCCATAAAGAATAAATCGTTGAAGAGAAACTGGAATTTCAGCAGATACTTATTTCACCTGGTGAATGACAAATAGACCGTTGGACGTCCCGGCATAAAGGACGGTTGAGTCTGCCGGATCAATCACCAGAGCGAGAACCCAGATATTGGACAAGCCGGCGCCAATCGAGTACCAGTTTTCTCCATCATCTGCGCTTTTGAACACGCCTTTGTTTGTCCCGGCGTAGATGGTGTCTGGCGTTACAGGATCAATCGCCAAAGCCTGAATAACTTCAATCCCATCGATACCAGTCAGACCAGTGTTAATCTTGTTCCAGTGAACACCGCCATCGGTGCTCTTGAACGCAATACCTTGCTCTCCCCATTGCCATCCCCCAATATAGAGGACGTCTGGGTTCTTCGCGTCGATCACCAGGGCATAAATGTCTGTGTCAGTCAGTCCAAGGTCGACCCAATGCGCTCCGCCGTCTATGCTTTTGAGCACGCTTTCGGAGGTCCCCGCATATATGGTGTCTGTGTTTATCGGGTCGATGGCCAGGGCCCGAACACAACAGTCGTTCATCCAGCTGGGGTGCCTGGCACTCCAGTCCGCGCGGCCGATGCCGCTCCAGTTTACACCGCCATCCGTGCTTTTGAATACTCTGTTTTCTGTCCCCGCGTAGAGGGTAGTCGGCGTCATCGGATCGATTGCCAAGGATTGAACCTCAAAGCTGGTTATACCTGTATCGGATCTGTGCCAGGTTCGGCCACCGTCCAAGCTTTTGAATAGAATACCATTTGGGCCACCTTGATATATCCCTGCATATAAGGTATCCGGGTTCATAGGGTCGATTGCCAGGGCCTGAACCCACATAACGGTTAGTCCAGTATTGACCGGAGTCCAGTTCGTGCCGCTGTTCGTACTCTTCAATATGCCGTTACCAGACGTTCCCACATAGAGGGTAGTTGATGTCACAGGGTCAATCGCCAGGGCATAAAAGTAGTCATTCATAGTGGTCAAGTCGATGTTGACCATGCTCCAGTTCACACCGCTATCCGCGCTTTTGAACACACCGCGCGCATTTGTTCCTACATAGAGGCTGGTTGGGTCTGCCGGGTCGATCACCAATGCCTGAACGTCGTTACTGGTTAGTCCAGTACCGATCGCGCTCCAGTTCCTGCCACCGTCGGTACTTTTGAAGATGCCATAGTTTGTTCCGGCGTACAGAGTGTGCGGTTTCGTCGGGTCAATATTCAGCGTATTGACAATGACATTGATCAGGCCTTTGTTGGCCGCACTCCAGCTTTTGCCGCCATCAGTACTTTTGAACATACCATGATCGGTCCCTGCGTAGAGTGTAGTCGGCGTTGTTGGGTGAATGACCAAAAGATGGACAGCCGTATGGGGCAGGTCACCGTTGGCCGGATACCATGTTTCACCTTCGTCCACACTCTTGAACAAGTTGTTGTACGTTCCCGCATAAAGAGTAGTCGGCGCCATCGGGTCGATTGCTAGGGAATAAATGCTTGTCCCGGTCAAGCTGGTGTCCGCCCAGTCCGCACCGCCGTCTATGCTCTTGAGTACGCCGTTATACCGTGTACCCGCGTAGATGGTAGAAGGCGTAGCTGGATCGATCACCAGGACACGAATGATATCGTTAGGAATGCCGATGCTGTTCCAATGCTCACCCCCGTCTGTGCTTTTGAACACACCGTTACCTGTTCCCGCATACAGGTTCGTCGGCGTCGCCGGGTCAATGGCTAAAGCCTGAATGCCAGTACTGGGCAGACCATTGTTGATCGCGCTCCAGTTAACACCACCGTCCCTGCTCTTGAACAGACCGTCATGCCGTGTCACCGCATAGAATATATCTGAGTTCTCCGGGTCAATGGCCAGGGCAAGAAAATCGCCAACTGTGATGCCACTGTGTGTCCAAACATTCGGTTGGATAACGCTGGTTGCCAGTGGTATGGCCATTGTCGGCCGGGGCGTAAATGTATTGACAGGCATAGGTGTGACAGTACTGGTGACCGGAGGCGTAAGGGTTTCTTCCAGTAATGTCAGATTAGTTGACGTTGATTGAATATTTGTACCGCCTTGGGATTTGGCGCAAGCGGAAAGGAACAGGATCATCAGCGCAGCGATCAGCTTTTTCATACCATGTCTCCTCAATGATTTTCTATCACCGTCTCGATCTCTTCCCACGTTTCGCCGCCATCGGCAGTCTTCACCAGGGCATTACCCCAAGGCAAAGTGACCAGTGCCCAGCCGTTCTGCGGATCAAGGAACTGGAAGCGCGCATCCTGCCAGGGAACAGGCGCGAGCGTTTTCCAGGTGTCGCCGCCATTCCGGGTATGCTGAAAATATATGGGGCCGTTTGCATCCGTGCCTGCACCGAAGTAAAGCCGCCACCCCAACTGGTCATTGTAGAAAAATTCGCTCTGGTTTGTTGTCCAGCCGCCAAATTCATAATATCCATATTCCCCTGCTGTGCCCTGAACGACCATCCCAGCGGGTATGGTTTTGAATGAGTTGTCTGCCGCGATGATCGTCAGATAGCTGACTGAAAAATAACGAGCAACATAATAATCGCTGTTGCAACTTGAATATGCTCCTATACTTCCATCCAGGAATTTTCTTAATTGCGGTGTGCCGCAGCGG
>DASTJG010000526.1:0-3845 GCA_035716785.1 Anaerolineales bacterium | reverse complement strand
GCTACTCCAGGCCCTGCTGTAACTGGTACGCCGCCTAATTGGTACATTCCCTCCGAGCCTTATGTTGGTCCAATCCGATCGGGGCGATTGACGTACAATCAAATCGGGCGAATGTTCCCAAATAGCTGCCTCGTATATGCCAGCGCCGCCTGGGATATCGGCGAAATGCTCGACGCCTGTGAGATCGTTTTTGGCGTGGACAAGACAACCCCCAACAGCGCGCTGCTGTCTGTGCGGCGTCTGCGTGAACTTGCTAAGGAAAACCTGAATGCCAGACAACCTGTCAACTATTCCGGGAATTTATTTTTAGACGAAGTCCCTGCTGGTGGTCAACCTGCAAGTGCTATTAAAGTTTTCTACCATTCTTACACCCAATCCGCCTGGCAATATGACCCGATCTCGCAAACCTACCTGCGCTGGACAGACCTGGCCGATGGTACGGGAACGCTCATCCCGGCGACCGATCGCCTGACCGAACGACAGATGGCATTTGAAAACGTGATCGTCGTCTTTGCTGAGCATCATCGCTTCCGGCACAATCAGCTTGAGATCGATTTCAGCCTGGGACAGAAAAACGTTGCTTATCTATTCCGCGATGGGCAAGCCTTCAAGATCTTTTGGTCGACAGCAAACCGCGCATGGGAAAAGAAAACCGGACTCGTCCGTCCGATGCACTTTATCGATACACAGGGGGATCTCGTCCCGCTACATCCCGGAAGGACGTGGATTCACATTGTCACACCGTTCTCCTCCGTGACCCATCAGGGGAATCAGAATTGGCTGGTGCAATTTGTCCAGCCGTATGATCCGGAGGATACGCCTGTGCCATGAGATGGTAACGGGTATCAAGTAAACACGTAGACACGTATGTACCTGTGTATTTATTTACTTCGTCCTTCATAAGGAGAAACCATGCACCCCTATGTTGCTTTACTGAAACCCCTGTTCGAGCAGCACGCGGACCCCGTCCAGGCAGGGCCGATGAAGAAATATATGCGCGACCAGTTTGAATATCTGGGGATCAAATCGCCGCAATTCAAAGTGCTGATGAAGGAATTCATCACTTCAAATGGAATACCGCCCATCAAAGACCTGGACGTCATTCTGCGCGAGTTGTGGTCACTGCCGCAAAGAGAGTTTCAATATGTGGCAACCAGTTTGCTGAGCAGGTCTGAAAATGACCTTCCTGCCAAATTCATCAAGACCATCGAATACCTGCTCGTCACCAAATCCTGGTGGGATACCGTGGATACGATTTCCGGTGGTACACTGGGCGTCCATTTTCGCAGGTTCCCGGAGGTACGTGAAAAGTATCTTGCCAAGTGGCGTGCCTCGGATAATTTCTGGTTGAGGCGAGCAACTATTCTCTTTCAACTTAACTACAAAAAGGAAACAGACTTCGACCTGCTGTGCGAGATCATCCGTGAGAACCTGAATTCAAAGGAATTCTTCATTAACAAGGCCATCGGCTGGTCACTGCGGCAATATGCACGCATCGACCCAAAGGCGGTGAAGCGGTTTGTCAACACTACGCCGTTGCATCCGTTGAGTCGGCGCGAGGCAATGAAACATCTGGAGTAAACCTCCAGGTAAGCCAATGGCAAAGCCCATTGGCTTTATAATTTGCATACATAATTCGCTAAAGGAGGCAGGATGGCTAAAAACGAAGCCGTGATCCTTTCCGCGGCGCGTACGCCGGTTGGAAAGTTTCAAGGTTCGCTCAGCAGTGTGCCGGCCACCCACTTAGGAGCCGTTGCCATCAAAGCCGCGGTGGAACGTGCAGGGATCAACCCTGAAGAAATCGAAGAGGTCATTATGGGTAATGTGGTGCAGGCGGGTGAAGGACAGGCGCCTGCACGCCAGTCGGGAATTCTGGGGGGAATTCCAGCCACAGTCAGCGCAAGTACGGTGAACAAAGTCTGCGGCTCAGGGTTGAAAGCCGCGATGTTCGCCTCGCAAGCCGTCCGGGCGGGCGACGCGGATCTTTTCGTCGCGGGCGGGTTCGAGTCGATGAGCCGCGCGCCCTATCTGGTTTCGGCGCGCTCGGGCGAACTGAAGTTCGGCAACCAGCCGCTGACCGATGCCCTGCTTTACGACGGGCTCTGGGATCCGTTCGAGAACTGGAGCATGGGTAACGCCGCCGAATTCATCGCGGATGAGTATGAAGTCACGCGCGAGGCGATGGACCAGTATGCGCTTCGCTCCCACCAGCGGGCTGTGGAGGCTCAAGAAGCGGGCCGCTTCGACGCTGAGATCGTCCCCGTTCCCGTCCCCGGACGAAAGGGTGAAGAGATCGTGGTCGACCAGGATGAAGGTCCGCGCAAGGATACGTCGCTGGAGGCGCTGGCAAAGCTGAAACCCGCCTTCAAGCCAGATGGCAAGGTGACACCGGGGAATTCATCTCCCATGAACGATGGAGGCGCAGCGGTGGTAATCTCATCGCGTGCATATGCAGATAAAAACAATCTCAAGCCCCTTGCTAGGATTGTTGGCTACGCGCAAGCAGCGGTAGAGCCCAAATATCTATTTGCCGCTCCCACATATGCCATTCCCAAGCTGCTCAAGAAGATCGGCTGGACGTTAAAGGATGTGGATTTGATCGAGCTCAACGAAGCCTTTGCCGCGCAAGTCCTTGCAGATGGCTACGCCCTCGCCGACCAGGGCTGGGACTGGGACAAGGTCAACGTCAATGGCGGAGCGATCGCGCTGGGGCATCCGCTCGGGGCCAGCGGGGCGCGCGTGCTGACGACGCTGCTCTACGCCCTGAAGGATCGCGGACTGAAGCGCGGACTCGCCTCGTTGTGTCTCGGCGGCGGCGAGGCGGTCGCGATGGCGGTGGAGATGGAGTAAATAAGTATCAAGTAAACACGTGTGTACCTGTCTACATCTCAAGAGGAACAATGAACAAACAAGAGCGTAACGAAAAGATCGAACTCTATGGACGTGGATATGAACTACTGACCGCCGCGCTGGCAGACATCCCGCGTGAGGTCTGGTTGTTCAAACCGGAACCGAAAGAGTGGAGCATTCATGAGGTATTGATACACCTGGCGGATTCGGAGTCGAATGCCGCGTTGCGCGCCCGCAAGTTGATCGTCGAGCCGGGCGGCACGTTGATGGGCTATGACCAGGATAAGTGGGCAACGGAATTGGATTATCACGAACACAGCTATGAAGACGCGTTGGAAACCGTACGTCTTGTCCGCAAAACAACCTATGCACTGCTCAAGAAACAGCCTGATGAAGTGTTCGAGCATTCGGTGAAACACCCTGAATACGAAGAGCCGTATACGTTTGAACAATGGATTAACAGCTACTCGGCCCATATTCCGGGACATATCGAGCAGATCCAGAATAACTATAAACTTTGGAGAGATACGCAAGCTTAACGTCATTGCGAGGAGCCCGCAGGGCGACGTGGCAATCTCATCGTCAGGAACATGAGATTGCTTCGGTCGCTACGCTCTCTCGCAATGACGGGAGAAAACTATGACCATCAAACATATCTTCGTTATCGGCTCGGGGACCATGGGCAACGGCATCGCCCAGGTCGCCGCGACCTCAGGCTATCAGGTCACCTGCATGGATGTGATGCCAGCCGCCCTGGACAAAGCCAAAACGGCAATTGCGAAATCCACGGCGAAGCTGGTCGAAAAAGGGACGATCACAAAAGAGCAACAAGAGGCAGCAGCACAGATCAGTTATGTCAGCAATATGGACACGATCAAGAATGCAGATTTCGTGATCGAAGCCGCGACCGAAAACCCTGAGTTGAAATTCAAGATTTTTAGAGAGATCGATGCGGCTGCACGTGAAGATGTGATCCTGGCCAGCAACACATCATC
>DASTJG010000525.1:0-19758 GCA_035716785.1 Anaerolineales bacterium | reverse complement strand
CTGGAAGAAGGTAACAATGGTGCTGCATTTCTGGCGCTGAAGTCCGGGGTGCCGATCGTCCCGGTCGGGATGACCGGCGTGGAAAACGGAAATGTCTATGGACATCTCAAAAGGTGGCGGCGCGCGCCGGTGACATTAACGGTGGGTAAACCATTTTTCTTGCAGGAACAGGCGAATCGTCAGGCAACGATCCGGGAGGGCACGCGTCAGATCATGGAGTCTTTGGCCAGACTCCTGCCTGAATCCTATCGCGGCAAGTACAAATCCGGCTTCTGAGTTCTGGCGGACCTTTGCATCCTCGAAAGTTCGCCGCGCCAGGGAGTGCAGGTGTGGCAGTTTGGCGCTATAATGACTTCATATGCAACCCGTGTGGACATTGCTGACCAAGCTTGCATATCTGAATCCCATTCCGCTTGCAGGATGGCTGGTATGGCTTGGGCTGGCAGGTTTGCTCGGGGTTGCCCTTTTTAATTGGCGAAAATATCACATCGAATGGAGTACACGCGCAACCTGGACTCTGGTTGTGCTTGTCATTGCGGCTGCTTTTACCTCTTTATGCCTGGGTGTGGAATTTTCGACCGGCTCCACACTGCCGGTCCCGGGCAGGCCGGAAGAGCCGCAGGGTTCCACGCTGATGTTCTTCTCCGCCATTCCCTGGACGCTGGCGGGTGGTTTGTTGGGCCCCTATGCGGCAGCAGGCGTGGGAATGTTCAGCGGATTGCTGCGCGGCAGGTGGGATACACACAGCTTCTTCACCATACTCGAGTTCGGGTTGCTGGGGATCCTGTTCGCGGTCGCGAACCGGCAGCGTTATCGTACATTCGTTTATCGCTTATTGAGGCAGCCTCTGGTCAGCGCATTGGGTCTCACACTGGTGCATGCGGTGCTCTTCGTACTGAGTGCGCTCTTTACGATTTCCACCTCCGCGTCTGTGACCGGACGACTGGATTACGCCTTAAGCAATCTTGGCGTGGTGAGCCTGACATTCGCCGGTGAGATGTTGATCGCCGGCCTCACCGCACAGGTGATCGCGATTGTTTTTCCCAATCTCTGGGGTGGATTGGGAAAGTTGCAGCCCTCGCCCGGCGAAAGAAGTATCGAGACACGTTTTATTTTTGGCGCCGGCACGATCATCTCCGTATTGCTTTTTACACTTCTTGTTGGTGATTGGATTGTGGCCGGCGCGGCTGCACGCAATTTATTGCGACAACGTCTCCAAAGTTCCGCGGAACTGGCAGCGCACAATGTCCCCTTCTTTCTCGAGACCGGCCAGAACCTCGTCCTGCAGATCGCGAACGATCCGCGTTTGCAGGATGCCAATGCGGACGTTTCCACCCTCCTCTCCGGGCACAGCCAGTCTGTCCCCTATTTCACTCACCTGGTTATCTTTGATGTTCAGACCAAAACCATCCTGGCGAGCTACCCGGCGGACGCAGCTTTTCAACTGACACGGCAGGAGGAAGAAGGATTGATGCTGGCCCAGGAGGGTGTGTCGAATCAGATCTATACTGTTCCACCGGCAGTAACCGGTGAAGCAGCCGGTGTCTCGTTTCTGGCAGCCATTCCGGGGACAGGCCAGGTTTTGATCGGACGCACCTATCTCAGCACTAACCCCTACATGCGTTCTGTCATCAACAATCTTAACAGTCTCGCCGAAGTGCACGGCGCCGGTATGCTGATCGCCGACGATAGGATCGTTTATCATTCCCAGGCTGACCCAAATTGGACTGTCTACAATGGCGAACGGAGGGACGCGGCTGCCTTTTTCGACGAGACTGACTCGCTTGGAACGCGCCAGCTGGTCTACTATCAACCGGTTCCCGGTCATCCCTGGGCGATCGTGTTGACAATCCCTGCTCAGGAAACACAACAGATCGCGATCAATATCGCGTTACCCATCTCGTTAATGATCATCCTGTTGGGACTGATCGCTTTGATCTCCCTGCGCGTGAACCTGCGTACCGTCACGGGATCATTGCAGGGGCTGGCAACCGAAGCAAAATATCTTTCAACCGGTCAACTGGATCGCTCGCTGCGAGTGGATGGAGAAGATGAGGTCAGCGAATTGCGGCGGGCTTTCGAGCAGATGCGCGTGAGTCTGCAGGCGCGCCTCCAGGACCTCAACCGTCTACTGGTGGCCAGTCAGGGAGTTGCCTCCAGCCTCACGCTGGATGATGCGCTCCAGCCAGTGCTGGAGGCGGTCGTTGCCAATGGGGCCAGCTCTGCACGGATTGTTCTCCTGCGGGAGATGCTGCCAACCTCTCTGGAAACCCCCGTCCGTTTTTCGGATGGGAGTGAGAAAGATCTTTATATGCACCTGGATCAGCAAATCCTCGCGCTTGCCGAGCAACAGGAACGGGTTGTGATCTCGACGCTCTCACGCACCCGCGGCCTGGACCTGGACCCGGGCCTGCCTCGCCCCGAATCGTTGATCGCGCTGGCCCTGCGGCACGAAAACCGTTACTATGGCGTTTTATGGGCAGCCTACAATAAGCAGCGTGCCTTTACCGACGCGGACTTGCGTTTCATCAGCACGCTTGCGAGCCAGGCTTCACTGGCGGTTGCAAACATCAGGTTGTTCCTCACGGTGGAAGTGAGCCGCCGTCAACTGGAGGCGATCCTCAACTCCACGCCTGATCCGGTCCTGGTGACCGACGCCTCCAACCGCCTCATCCTGGCGAACCCAGCTGCGGGACAGATTTTCGGTATAAATATCCGGCGAGGGGAGAGGCCGGATTTCGAGAAAACGATCCAGGTCAGGGGTTTGAGGGAAGTGCTCCAGGCTTCTTCCTCCGAACGACGCTCTGCCGAGATCACGATGGAGGACGGCAAGACCTATCTCGCGATGGCCTCTCCCATGATGGCGGATGGACAAACGGTTGGGCGGGTCTGCATCCTGCGTGATGTGACGCAGCTCAAAGAGATCGATACCCTGAAGTCCGATTTCGTTTCGACGGTCAGCCACGACCTGCGTTCGCCCCTGACGTTGATGCGCGGATACGCCACGATGCTCGAGATGTCCGGCGAATTGAACGAGCAGCAAAAGAGTTACACCAAAATGATCATCCAGGGCGTGGATAACATGTCCAAGCTCGTGAACAACCTGCTCGACCTTGGTCGCATTGACTTTGGTGTGGGTTTGCAGGTGGAAAACCTTCCTGTGCTCGACATTCTCGAGCGCGTCATTGGTTCCCTGCAGATGCAGGCCAAACAGAAACAGATTTCACTCGGGATGGAGATCTCGAAAGACCTGCCGCATGCCATCGAGTCGGACCAGGCACTTCTGCAACAGGCGATTTACAATCTTGTGGAGAATGCGCTGAAATATACGCCGGAAGGCGGCGAAGTGACGATCCATCTCCAGACAGATGGCTCTGCTTTGACCTTTGCCGTGCAGGATAGCGGTATTGGCATTCCGAAGAGTGACCTGCCGCGCTTGTTCGAGAAGTTCTATCGCGGCACAAATCGTGAAGCGCTCATGAAACGCGGCACCGGTCTGGGGCTGGCGATCGTCAAATCCATCGCCGAACGGCACGGCGGCAAAGTATGGGTGGAGAGTGAGCTTGGAAAGGGCAGTACCTTCTATTTGCAAGTCCCCATTATGCAGCCGAGAGAATCCCAGAGTGTTCAGTAAGTTGAAATAGACAAAAGACCCCGCGTGATGCGGGGCCTCTTTCTAATCAATCGACTAACACCTCTGCCGGTCGCCCGAGAATTTTTTCCAGGTGTGTCCGGGCGGCATCATCAACCAGTGCCAGGATCTCATCCCCGTCTTCGAGTGTTGTAATCCCACGCGGGATCACGATCTCTCCGTGGCGGATGATCCCGGAAATAATACAGTTCGGGGGAAGGTTTAGATCTTTGACAGCAACACCCACTGCGTACGCGCCGGGGAAAATCTTTTCTTCCACCAGGGAGTACTTGCCGCGCCGCAGTTTCAGCATGACCATCATGTCTCCCAGAGACATCTCCTCCTCGATCAGCTTTGCCATGATATCTGCCTGATTGAGCGCAACATCCACGCCGAACTCTGGTGTGAACAGCCAGGCGTTGCGCGGGTTGTTCACACGTCCGATGACGCGCTTGACGCCGTAGTGATGCCTTGCGAGAGAGGCCGCGACCAGATTATCCGCATCATCCGAAGTGACTGCTGCCAGAACGTGGGCATGCTCGATATCCAGTTCTTCGAGCACCTCCGGGTCCGTTCCGTCACCCTCGTAAACGATCTCGGTAGGCAGCTCATGGTGAATGCTGGCGAGGATCTCCGGATGGTGTTCAACGACGCAGACTTTGTGTCCCTGCGCGTATAAAAGAGAAGCGAGATAGGAACCTGTGCGGCCGCCGCCGATAATGATTACATACATAGTCTTAATCCTTTTTATGTCCGTTGCCATTTTCATGAATGCGTTCGCGCAGGATCTTTACGCCTTCACAGGTGCTGCTCACTTGCAGTACATCCTCTAATTCCAACACCATTTCTGCGCGCGGTAGCAGTCCTTTCCCATTGCGGGCCAGTGCGACCGGGATGGCATGTTCCATGGGAACCAGCTCTGCAATCTGATGTCCGTTCCATTCCGGGGAAACGGTCAGCTCGTATACCTGGACCTCACCGTTGCCGGCGGAAGACACACTTTGTAATCCCGGGTGAACAAGTAATTGCTCCATGCGATGTGCACCCCAGGAGGACGAGGAGACCATTTGCAGATTCAACTTTTCGTAGAGAGGCGCGCGCCTGGGGTTGTAGATCCGGGCCACCACGCGCTTGACGTGATAAATATCCTGTGCAATGCGACTGACAATTGCGTTGAGGTTATCCGAGGAGGTGACGGCCGCGAGTGCATGAGCAGTTTCGATCCCGGCGCGTTCCAGAACGTTACGATCCATCGCCTGCCCCTGGATGGTTCGCCCGGAAAAGTGTAAACCGAGCCTGTCGAAGGATTGCACTTTTCGGTCAATGACGCTGACAGCATGGTTTTGGTAAAGGGCCAGCGCGAGCTCGACGCCCACCCTTCCACAACCGACAATGATGATATTCATGAATTCTCCTTAACTTGATCTTTCACTGCATGAACTGATTAATCTTGCGAAGGCTTTGACCCTTCGCAAGATTCTTGTTAAATTTCTTCATTTTCCAATGAATAGGGTATATCGGTGATCACGATCCCTGTTTCAAAGGGAATCGACAGACGCAGCAGGACGCCTAATTGTGTGCGCATGAGATTGGACCACCAGCGCGGGCGGACCGATTGAGGCACCACGATGGTGATGATCTCGTTATGCTGCCGCATTGCCATGATCTTCTGGATGTAATCCAGTAATGGTTCCAGGACCATGTTGTGCGGAGACTCGAGCGTGATCAAACGTACTCCTTCGCCCCAGGTGACCCATTGCTGCTGCAGGGACTCGCTCTCCTTTTTATCCATTTCAATATGCAGGGCAGTCACGTCATCGGAAAGAGAACGGGCATAACGCAGGGCAGTCAGAGTGCCCTGGTGGATCCCATTGACCGGCACGAGAATACGATGTCTCATAATGCGAGTCGGCAGGTGAAGGTGATTGTGAATAGCTGTACCTGCGGCAAAATCCTTTTTCATCGCAGAGGCTGATGATCGCGAGCTGCTATTTCCAGTAGTGCTGTTCATTGTGACTCCTTGCGAAAAGCTCAAATACGATTTAAATGCGACGTTCCTGCCATTCCTTCCGCCCGCTGCTACAGCCACGGGATTCCGCGTTTGTTGCCCCACCCCGAATAATTCCAGAAAGCCCGCAATGCCAATCATCAGGCGATAACGGTATTCCTGCATCTTGTAGGCCTGCCATTTGACAATGGATGCCATGCTGCCCTGCACACGTGCCTTGTCGTGGACAATGCGGTGCACCTGTCTGGCTTCGCGGAAACCCGCCGGGGAAAGAAGGACGAGGTGCGCAACGGTTGCCAGGATCGTGAAGGAGATCAGTGCCATCCATCCGCCCTCGTGCCACTTTCCGATCAGTTGACCGAGAAAAACGGTACCGGCCAAAATCGCCACGAAGGAAGCGCCCAGTGAACCCCAGAAACGGGCACGTCCCGTAAAGTGTTCGAGAATATGTTTGCGGACGGCCAGCCCCATTGCCGTGATCGGCATGAAGACACCAACCCCGTAGAACGGCACTGCCACCGTCGTCTGTCCGCGGACGAGCAGCATGATCAATATGGAAACTCCAAATGTGATCGTGACAGAACGCGTAAATGTCCCGCGCTTATCGCGATAAATGATGATTTCCGGGATCTCGCCGATCGCGACATCACGCCATTCCGTCGCCTGTGCATCCTGAAGCGCGGTCATGGACGCGGCTGCAAGCATCAGCACGGCCAGGATCTGATACGTCCAGAAGAGGATCACGCCGCCGGGGATCTCGTTGAAGCCGATAAATGCAAGGTTGCCTACCAGCGTTCGCCCCAATGTCCCATCGAAGACATCAAAACGGATGGCAAAGAAAGTCAGGAAGAGTGTTGTCAAGCCGCCGTAGAACAGAAAGGATGTTTGCACGAAGCGACCGATCCCCGACTTGCCGCTGTAAAACTTCCAGAGGCCACTCAGGCGCGGCATGTGTTTCTTGCCCCACTTTACAAGGGACGTATCTTCATCCTTGAAAAATTGGATGCCATTCGAGACGGCCTCCAGACCGGTCAACGCGACCATGCCCTTCATGGAAGCGGTCAACAAATGCATGAGCGCGGTTCCCAGCGAGACGGCCTTCGGCGCTTCCTCCAGCGGGATGGCGGGTATGCCTTTCAGATGTGCGATCAACAAGCCGATCCCCATTGTGACCGTAAGCAATACGAAAATGACGAGTAACATAAAAACGACGCGTGAAGATTCACCGCGGCCTCGAATGGTGAGATACCAGGTGATGGCAGCCAGAGCAGCCCCAATGCCAAAGTGATAAAACCAGTTCTTTCCGTACAAACCGATAATGGACAATAGTTGATCGCTGCCGGAGAGCGCCGATACGACAATCGTCAAAACATAATCTTGAATGAGAGCCACAGCGACGATCAAGCTCAATGTCGGCCAGAGATAACGCATGGAGGCAGTGTATGATCCACCGCCTTCATTGAAGGGACCCAGTGAGAACATGTACAGCAGACCAAAGGCAAAGTTCGCAAATGCGATCACACCTGCTGCAATATAGGCTTTATCCTGCAAACCATAGGGATGCAGGGCGCTCATCATTTCACCTGTGGCATAGTAATAAGAGGTGAAGTAATCTACACCAAAGAGAGCCAGGGCGCCGATCAGCCCAATTTGCCCTGCGCCGTGTTTGTGTTCATCCTCCTTTTTTTCACGTGGGGCAACTTTGTAAGCCAATATAAAGATAATAACTAACAGAATTACAGAGAGCATTGAAAACTCCAATGTGCGTGAGGGAATTTAACTGAACAGGCTATTCCAACCCCAAATGAGCCAGGCTTCACCGATCACGGATAGGATCAGCAGAGTTGTTTGCACCCAATCCGGTGGCAGGCTGGTAATTCGGATTTGCAGGAAGGCAGAAACAATAATGATCCCAATGGAGCCTGCCCAGGCCATGATCTGAGAGAACCAATTGGAGCGGGGCAGGGTTTGGGGCTGCTGACCTGAAAGGATGTAGATAGGTACGTTGAGGCTGGATTGCAGGATCTGACTCAGGGGTCTGTTTAACAGCCCTGTCCGTTGTTCGGCAGAGCAGACGATCACATCACCAGACTGACAGTTTCGTTTTACGATATCCACCCAGTTCGTTCCTATTTCCACTTTCGCTTCTACAGTGATCTTCCCGTCCCGTAACAGGGATGCGATAGCTGCCAGCCTGCGCCGCAAGCCCGGTTCCTGGGATATGTCTTTACAGAGACCAAGCAGTTGGACGCAGGCTCCCGCGGCGTTCGCCAATTCCCAGACCCGGTGCGTCGCAGTTTCGCGATCTGAATCGGCGGGGACAAGGACGATTAAACGGCGGGCAGGCCCCAGATCTGTGTGGGAATCGATGGGATAGGTCAGGGATGCTGAACTTGCCCTACCAGGAACCCCGCTGGGTGCGGGATCTTCGACATGCGGGACTGCTTCGCTTGTGTCAAGTTGGGTCATAATGTCACCTCACAAGTAATGCTATGCTATCAAGTCAGCATAAAGCGGTGACAAAAAAATGACCCAATCGTATAAAGGACAAATAAAAATCGCCTTTTTGTAAGGCGATTAAGAAAAATATCGCTCCCAACGCCGTCCCCGGCGTTGGATTTACAGTTACTCGCCGCCGGGGACGGCGGCTGGCGCCTGCTATTCATCCGCAATAAACCGATATCCGATCCCTGGTTCGGTGAGGATGTATTGCGGGCGTTCGGGGTCAGCTTCGAGTTTCTTGCGAAGCTGGCGCATGTAGACGCGTAGATATTCCGTATGATCGGCATCGGCGGGTCCCCAGACGTGGGTCAGGATGCTTTGATGCGTGAGCACGCGTCCATGATTGGCGGCGAGATACGCCAGAAGCTTGTATTCCGTGCCAGTGAGTTTGACTTCTTCCTCGCCGCGCTTCACAATATGCCAGGCGAGGTCGATCATGAGAGTCCCGGCTTTGATCACTTTACTTTCGGCGCCTTGCGCGCGGGCGGAATGACGTAAAGCGACGCGCACACGTGCCAGCAGTTCCTCGATGCCGAATGGCTTGGTCAGGTAGTCATCCGCACCCCGATCGAGCGCGGCAACCTTGTCGCGTTCGCTGTCGCGTACGGAAAGGATGATGATCGGGGTCTGGGTCCATTCACGCAGGCGCGTGCAGACTTCCACACCGTCCATATCGGGCAGGCCCAGATCGAGGATGATCAGATCGGGCTCATTCGTCGCAGCCAGGGTCAATCCTTCCTCGCCGCGGCTGGCGGTTGTGACCCGGAATTGTTTCTCGGTAAGAATGGTTCGTATGGCGCGCAGGATTTGCGGTTCATCGTCGATGACGAGAATATGCGGGGCGTTGCTCATTCGGACTCCGTATCTACTGGTGGAAGTCGAGGCGGTTTGGTTCCCTCCCAGGTAAGAGGCAATGTGAAATTGAAAGCCAATCCATCCGGCATGTTCTCCGCCCAGATGCGCCCGCCGTGCGCCTGGATAATTCCCTTGCAGATCGAAAGTCCCAGACCTGTGCCGGTCACCCGGTCGGCGGCGGTGATGCGATAGAACTTGTCGAAGATCCGTTCCAGGTCTTCCGGCGGCACTTGTGGCCCCTGGTTACTTACCTGAACATGGATGACTTCTTCTTCTGCCCGGGCGCGAATACAAACGACGGTCTGTGTGGGTGCATACTTCAAACTGTTGCTCACCAGATTCGTAAAGACCTGTTCCAGTTGAACATAGTCCACAGGCAGGAGCGGCAGGTTCTCGGGTACGTCAACTTCAAGTTTGTGTTCTATAGCAAGATGTTTCATGCGCGCCAGAACACTTCCCACAATCTCAGGCAGGATGTTCCACTCACGTTTCGGCTTGAGCGCGCCCGATTCAATGCGTGACATATCGAGCAAGTTTCCCACCAGCATGTTCAGGTGATCAGCTTCATCATCGATGGCAGCAATCAGCTCGACGCGTGCCGGTGAGTCCCAATTCACCTCTCCGCCGCGCAGGCTGGAGGCGGCGGCCTTGATCGTGGAAAGCGGCGTGCGCAATTCGTGCGAAACGGAAGATAAAATGGCAGACTTCAACTGATCGCTCTCTTCGAGGACTTGTGCACGCGATTCGGCTTGTACAAGCCAGGCGCGTTCGAGAGCCAGGGCACCCTGGCTGGCAAATGTTTGGAAGAGGCGTCTCTCACTCGACGCGAGGATAGGCGCGGTCCTCCAGAGCCGGATCTCGCCGAGGAGGCCGCGCGCCGACTCGATGGGCACAGTCAAATCTGCCGGGCGAGCAGGCGGATTCGTTTCCGGGAAATGAAAAGCAAAGGACCGTGCGCCGGTCACATTGAGCTCAACATATTCACCCTGCGCCACCGCATAGACTTGTCTGGCAAGGATCTGGGCGATGGCATGATCATCGTGCAGTCCCGTCAGGGCAGTGCTGAGTTCATAGAGTTGTGTGGCTTCACGTTCGCGCGCCGTCGCGGCGGCCAGACCTGCCTGGGCGCGCCCCACCAGTTGGCTGATCACGACTGCCACGATGAGAAACACGACCAGAATGACAACATCTGTCGGTCTGTGAACTGTGAAGGTGTAATAGGGCGGTATGAAAAAATAATTGAATGTCAGGAAGGTGATCAACGCACTGGTAATACCTGGTCCAAGGCCCCAGCGGGCAGTGACAATTCCAAGGGGAATCAGATATAGTAGGGCAATCAGAGTGGTATCTAGTACATCACGCAATAAAAAGAATATCGCTGTGATGAATGCGATCAGCAGAAAAGCCAACAGGTATTGCCAGAGGCGGGATAGCAAAGAAATACTCTGCATGTTTGCAAGGTTCATTATACCTTTCTGAAAGGTCTTGCTACCTGCTTCCCAAGCCTGCGTTGTTTGATTTAGTATATAATACAGCCCTGTTTGCAAGGAATTATTTCGTGCTCATATGATTGACCCGAAAAACAATCAGGATACTTCGTTTATTCACCGTGCGGCAAAGGCCAAGCCGCCTCAAAGTATTAGCCATTTTTTCATCGGTCGCCCTCTTCAAACAGCTGACGCACCCCACCAGACAATTGGGAAAGCCATTGGTCTGGCTGTCTTCGCTTCCGATGCATTGTCTTCCACTGCCTATGCCACCCAGGAGATCCTCGTCATCCTTGCCGCGGCCGGGACAATTGCTTTTGGCTATGTTTTCCCCATTTCGATTGCAATCGTTATTTTGCTGGCAATCGTTGCGATCTCCTATGAACAGACGATCCATGCTTACCCGGATGGAGGCGGAGCCTATATCGTCGCACGCGACAATCTTGGCGAACTTCCTGCTCTGACTGCTGCTGCAGCCCTCCTCACAGACTACATCCTGACCGTGTCTGTTTCCATTGCTTCGGGGGTTGCTCAAATTGTTTCTGCGTATCCTGATCTGTTTCCCTACCGTGTCGTCATTGCTATAGCCTGCATCCTTTTTGTCATGCTGGTCAATCTGCGAGGCGTGAAAGAGTCGGGGGCTGCATTTGCAATTCCCACCTATTTCTTCATTGTCATGATGTTCCTGACCGTGGGGATCGGTATTTTCCGTTATTTTCTTGGCACCTTGGGAGTGGTTGTAAACCCACCCACCATGGAAGCGTTTGGCGAATCCATCGGCGCTGTAACCCCCTTCCTGCTTTTACACGCCTTCTCCAGCGGTACCGCTGCCCTGACAGGGGTCGAGGCCATCTCGAATGGGATTACAGCTTTCAAGGAACCGCGTAGTCACAATGCAGGGCTCACACTGGTATGGATGGCGGTCATCCTTGGTTCGCTCTTCCTCGGTATTTCCTTTCTGACGACTCACATTGCAGCAGTTCCATCCGAGACGGAGACCGTCATTTCACAATTGACCCGCACGGTCTTTAATGGCCGTGGCCCTCTATACCTTGCAATAATTACAGCAACAACTGTTATTCTTATTATGGCGGCGAATACAGCCTTTGCCGATTTTCCCCGTTTAAGCGCGCTTGCCGCAAAAGATGGTTTCCTGCCGCGTCAGTTGACTTTCAGAGGGAGTCGCCTGGTATTTTCATATGGGATTGTCACTCTTGCCATCATTGCATCCATTCTGATCATCGCATTTCGAGCCAGTGTCACGCGCTTGATCCCACTGTATGCCATTGGCGTCTTCCTCTCCTTTACGCTGTCGCAAACAGGCATGGCGCGCCGCTGGTGGAAGATGGGCCATCTGGAACCAGGAGTCGAGATCAAAGAACGTGGTTCAACGTTACGTCATGATCGCCACTGGCAAATTAAGATGTTCATCAATGGTTTTGGGGCCATCTGCACCGCTGTTGTGATGTGCGTATTTGCGATCACGAAATTCCATGATGGTGCCTATATCATTCTTATCCTGATCCCACTGTTGATCATATTCTTTAGCTTTATTCACCGTCATTATACGAATGTTGCAAAACGTCTCTCCTTGGAAAACTACGGCGAGCCTCCCCCGTATATGGCGCGTCATCGTGTCATTGTCCCGATGAGCGGTGTTCATCAAGGTGCACTCGCTGCACTGCGATATGCTCGTATGTTGTCTAATGATGTTACAGCGGTCCACGTTTCAATGGATCCTGAGGAAACTGAAAAAGTCCGTAACAAATGGGAAACATGGGGACGCGGAACCCGTCTCGTGATTGTGGATTCTCCCTATCGGCTCTTCCTGGAACCCTTGTTGAATTACATCGATGAAATTCTCTCCAGCCGGCAGACCAATGAAACGATTACGATCGTGGTCCCGCAGTTTGTCCCCAGCAAAAAGGTCCATAACATTCTGCACATGCAGACGGCCGAAATGCTCCGGCGCGAACTGCTTGCGACACCGGGCGTAGTCATTACCGAAGTCCCTTATCAGATCCCCTAATCACAGCCAAAATCTACAAATTGGACTATAATACTTGTTGCTCCTCGCCCCGCGCGAGGGTGTATTTTGTTAAGAGTAAGAGAAAGAATGTTAACCCCTGAAAATAACCAGACCGAAATCATGCAGCGGGAGAGCGAATATACGCCGCCACGCTCGTTAAGCCACTGGTTGATTGGGCGTCCGCTGATGACTGCCGACGCGCCACACCAGACCATTGGGAAGGCAGTCGGATTGGCCGTCTTTGCCTCAGACGCGCTTTCCTCCACTGCCTATGCCACACAGGAAATTCTGGGTGTTCTGATCGCGGTTGGTACGATTGCATACGGATATGTCTTCCCGATCGCTGTTGCAATTGTCATCCTGCTGGCAATCGTGACCATTTCCTACGAGCAGACGATTCATGCCTATCCGGGCGGAGGTGGCGCTTATATTGTGGCTCGTGATAATCTGGGGGAGCTCCCTGCGCAAACGGCCGGCGCGGCCTTATTAACGGATTACATCCTGACGGTTGCGGTTTCGGTTTCTTCAGGGATTGCTCAAATCGTTTCGGCGTATCCGGATCTTTTCGAATATCGCGTCCATCTTGCAGTTGGTTCAGTTTTATTGATCATGCTGGTCAATTTGCGTGGCGTGAAGGAATCTGGAACTGCGTTTGCCATACCTACCTATTTCTTTCTGCTTGTGATGGCCGCAACCGTGGGTGTTGGACTCTTCCGTTATTTCACCGGTTCGCTCGGAACGGTCATCGATCCTCCCGAACTCCACCTTACAAATATCGCCACGGCCATCACTCCATTTTTGCTTTTGCATGCGTTCGCAAATGGCACGACCGCACTCACAGGTGTAGAAGCCATCTCGAACGGCATCACCGCGTTCAATGAACCCCGCAGCCGCAACGCTGGCATTACCCTGATCTGGATGTCGCTGATCCTCGGTTCCCTGTTTCTCGGCATTTCATACCTGACAGGGCACATGGGCGCAGTATTTTCGGAAGAAGAAACTATCATCTCACAACTGGCGCGCACAGTCTATGGTGGGCGCGGTCTGCCTTACATTGCCCTCATCTGGGGAACAACAGTGATCCTGATCATGGCTGCAAATACAGCCTTTGCAGATTTTCCCCGCCTTGGCGCTTTACACGCAGGTGATGGGTTTCTCCCCAAGCAATTGACATTCCGCGGCAGTCGGCTTGTTTATTCCAATGGGATCATTACACTTTCGATCATTGCCTCATTGTTAATCATCCTTTTCCAAGCGAGTGTGACGCGTCTGATCCCACTGTATGCTATCGGTGTGTTTCTTTCATTTACTCTCTCGCAAACCGGTATGGCACGCCGCTGGTGGAAGATCGGTCACCTCAAAGAGGGGGAAGAAGTCGTTGAACCGGGATCGATCTTACGCTACACCAAAGGCTGGCGCTTTAAAATGTTTGTCAACGGATTTGGCGCGTTATGTACGGCGGTTGTGATGGTTGTATTCGCTGTGACCAAATTCCGTGAAGGCGCGTGGATTGTATTGATCATTACCCCAATACTGGTCACGATTTTCTTTACCATCCATCATCATTACAAAGACCTGGCAGCGCATCTCACGCTGGAAAAATTCAGCGGCCTGCCTGCCCGCCATACGCGTCATCGTGTCATCATGCCGGTCAGTGGCATCCATCAGGGAACGCTCGAAGCTTTGCGCTATGCAAAACTTCTTTCAGAAGATGTGACTGCAGTCCATGTTTCGATCGACCCTGCCGAAACCGAGAAAGTCCAGAAGAAGTGGAAGATTTGGGGAGAGGGCACCCGATTGATCGTCGTTGATTCACCGTTCCGCCTCCTGGTTGAACCTTTGCTGAAATATATCGAAGAGGTGATTGACAACCGCCAGCCAAACGAGACGGTTACCATTGTTGTGCCGCAGTTTATCCCCTCCAAGCGCTGGCACAATGCCCTGCACATGCGGACAGCCAATGTGTTGCGAGAAGAATTGTTATCCAGGCCCGGGGTCGTCGTGACCGATGTTCCCTATCAGGTACATCGTGAGGAAGAGAAGGAGTAATTTTATGAATTTTATTGTCGTTGGATGTGGCCGTGTCGGCGCTGAACTTTGTTACCATCTGTTCAGGCAGGGACATCAGGTCGTCGTCGTGGATATCAATAAAGAGTCTTTTAATCGCCTGCACCCCGATTTCCGCGGGCGTACACTGGAGGGGGAAGGGCTCGCCGAAGGTGTGCTGGAGCGTGCCGGTATCCATGAGGCGGATGGGCTTGCAGCAGTGACCAATTCAGATACCTTGAATGCGGTCGTTGCTCACGCCGCGCGCACGATCTACAATGTCCCCAATGTGGTCGCGCGCAATTATGATCCGAACCTGCGCGTGGTCATTGAGGCGTTTGGACTACAAACCGTTGGCTCCACCTCATGGGGCGCTCAACGTGTGGAAGAGTTGCTGATGAACCCATCCCAGCGCATGGTCTATTCGGCAGGGAATGGCGAAGTGGAAATATATGAATTGCAGATCCCAGAGAAATGGAATGGCCGTACTTTGGGCGAATTGATGGAACCCCTCAAACAATGTTACCCTGTCGCTCTATCGCGGGCAGGGCGTTCGTCTTTGCCAGAGTCGGAAACGAAGCTGCAAACCGGGGATCTGCTCGATGTCAGCTCCACATATGAGGGCATCGGCGCGTTGACGGCGCGTCTTTCCGGGAAGGTGGAGGCAAAATGAATGTATTAATTGCCGGCGGGGGGCGCACGGGGGCGCGTCTTGCCAACTTACTGATCAACCAGAATTACAAAGTTTGTCTTGTCGAAAACCGCCGGGAATTGCTGGCGTATCTGCACCAGGAACTGCCCACCGAAGTGATCTATGAAGGCAATCCGATCGATCCAAGTGTTCTGGAGGCGGCAGGCATCCGCGAAGCACACGTGTTGGCTGCTGTGACAAGTATCGACTCGAATAACCTGGCAATTTGCTTTGTCGGCAAAACGATGTTCGAGGTTCCGCGTACCATCTCCCGTATCAACAACCCGAACAATGCCTGGCTCTTCAACGACAATTTCCATGTGGATGTGGCTTTGAACTCGGCCGATGTCTTTGCGCACCTGATCCAGGAAGAGATGTCGTTGGGCGATATGATGACAATCTTCAAGATCAGGCGTGGGAATTATGCCGTGATCGAGGAAAAAGTCCCGCCGGGTGCAAAGGCGATCGGCATCCCGCTCAAGGACATGGATCTGGCGGAACACTGTGTAATTGCTGCTATTATTCGGGATGGCGTGATGACCCTGCCGCGCGGTGACAGCACGTTGCAGGCGGATGATGAGATCATCGCGGTCGCCAGCCCGGAGGGCGCGCAGCGGCTGGCAGGATTGCTGGCCTTCCCGGTTTACCCGGTGAGAAATGGGAAAAAAGAATAAATGTCCTTGCGAGGAGTGGCGAGATTAGCGCCACTCCTCGCAACCTCTTCACAAGATGGGAGGATTGCTTCGCACGCTTGCCGTTTAAGGCTCGGGGGTGCAACGACATATGGTCTTCTCAAAGTCGAAAATGAATCCGCGAATCCCGGCACCGAACCGTGATTTGCTAAGCAAATCAGGCGGTGTTACGCCTCAATCCCAATGACCCAAAGTAGACAAATATGATTAAAATACTACTCAAAACATTAACTTCGTCTTCCCAGGTTGTTAATCTTTTCAGAGTATACTAATTTTATGAACACCAGAAGCTCACCCTTTTTGTTGAAGCACGACAAATCATCAACATCAAAGAGAACATCACTGTTCAAAATTGGAGTCAACATCATGAACACACTCCTCTCTGTCATCATTGCAGTGTTCGCTGCCATATTTCTAATGTGGATCAATGGCAGACAACATGAATTTGATGAGTTACAAGATAAGCCGAAATAAAGCCATTTGCAGACAACGAACGAGAGGGGAGAAAATCGTTTGATAATGACAGGCTAAAGGGGAGCCGTTGGTGGTTCCATTGGTTTTCTGTCTGCGGGGAATTTATCGGGAGTAAGTTATGTCATGACAATCATCACTCGAAATATCCAATATAAAAAGTTATAATTCCTTGCATCAACTTCGCAAGGAGACATTCATGGCGTACACAAATGTCAAGGTCCCTGAGGGCGGGGCAAAGATTTCCATCAAAGATGGAAAATTACAAGTTCCCGATCAACCGATCATCCCGTTTATTGAAGGTGACGGCACCGGCCGCGACATCTGGCGGGCATCGGTACGGGTGTTCGATGCCGCAGTGCAAAAAGCCTACGGCGGTAAACGCAAGATCCATTGGATGGAAGTATACGCGGGTGAAAAATCATTCAAGCTGTTCCAGACCTGGCTTCCCGATGAAACAACCGAGGTCTTTAAGGAATTTTTGGTCGGGATCAAGGGTCCGCTCACGACCCCGATCGGAGGCGGCATCCGCTCCTTGAACGTTGCGCTCCGCAAGCTCCTGGACCTGTATGTCTGCCAGCGCCCGGTACGTTACTACACCGGCGTGCCCTCACCTGTGAAACATCCTGAATACGTGGACATGGTCATCTTCCGCGAGAACACAGAAGATATTTATACCGGTATCGAATTCCAATATGGTACGGAAGAGAACAAGAAATTCAAGGAACTATTCAAGGAAGCCTATCCGAAGGAATATGCCAAGATGCGTTTTCCTGATACGGCGGCAATCGGCATCAAGCCTGTTTCCGTGGAAGGCACCGAGCGCCTCGTGCGCGCCGCGATCCAATGGGCGCTGGACAACAAACGCAAGAATGTGAACTTCGTCCACAAGGGCAATATCATGAAGTTCACCGAAGGCGCGTTCAAGGATTGGGGCTACACGGTTGCCAAACGCGAGTTTCGCGATCGGATCATCACTGAGCGCGAGAGCTGGATTTTAGGTAATAAGGAAAAGAATCCAAATTTATCTGTGGAAGATAACGCCAGGATGACTGACCCTGGCTTCGAGATGATGTCGCCTGCCCAGCAGGGCGACATCAAAGCCGAGGTGGAAGCAGCTCTCAAGTTGTGGGATACCCACGGCGACGGCAAATGGAAGAAAATGCTCCTGATCAAAGACTCGATCGCCGATGTCAGTCTGCAATTCACCCTCATCCGCCCGCGCGACTACGATGTGATCGCCACATTGAACCTGAACGGTGATTATCTCTCCGATGCGCTCGCGGCCCAGGTCGGTGGGATCGGCATCGCGCCCGGCGCGAACATCAACTATGAAACCGGCCATGCCATCTTCGAAGCGACTCACGGCACCGCACCAAAATATGCCGACCTGGACAAGGTTAACCCCGGCTCGGTCATTCTCTCTGGCGAGATGATGTTCCGTTACCTCGGCTGGACCGAAGTTGCCGATATGATCGTCAAGGGCATGGAAGGCGCGGTTGCGGCCAAGACCGTCACATACGATTTTGCCCGTCTGATGGACAACGCCACCGAAGTAAAGTGTTCTGAATTTGCGGACGCGATCATCAAGCATATGGATTAAAGCTATTAGCTTTTGGCTTTCAGCAATTAGCAAACCCCTCTCTCATTTCTGAAAGAGGGGTTTGTGTTGTTAATGTTTGAAGCGAACTGTAATTACTTTGCTTAAACTATGGCGTCGATGTTGCAATGGGTTCAGAAGTTGGCGCGACAAATAACTTCGCGGCATCCTCCGCAGTCTCCGGCATGCCGTTCATAATCCAGCGGATGAAGGCGTCCAGTTCATTTGGCTTAAGGTGTCCCTTCGGAGGCATCACGCCGATCAATTCTTCATCCGGATTCTCCGGGTCCATAATCGGTGTTCCCTGAATAACCTGGATCAAGTAGCCATTCGAATCACCTGGGAGCAGATTCTTATCATTGTGATCGCCGGTGGTCAGCATCTCCTGATAACTGGTCATCCAATAATTGTTGCTCTCTTTTCCTTCACGATGGCAGGAAACACAGTAGCGTTTCACAACCGGCGCGATATGGACTTCATAGGAGGGCACTTCACCGTCTGCCAGTTGCGGGATCAAGGGTTTCAGCACTTCGGCAGGGGGCTCGAAACGATCGTCCCACATGTAACGCATAAAGAGGATGATGTGATCGATCTCGCTTCGCGAGAGTTCACCGCCATAGGTTTTGCCGAAGGGATTCATACCCGCGTTCGGGCGCCCATAGGCGATGACTTCATACATCGCAGAGTCTGTGATCGTATAGAGCACATCGCGGCTGTTGATCGGCGTGATCTCCTCCCCTTCGAGTCCTTCTACTCCCTCGATCACATCTACAGAACCATCATCGCCGTGACATTCCACACACTGGACAGAATAGAGATCCTGCCCGGAAAAGATCTGATCAGCCAGTGTCGTAGCGACTTCGGCTTCTTCCGGCTTGGGATAAGCCGCGGCGCGCGCGCTGACGACAACCGTCATAGCGACCATCGCCAGAGAACCTATGGCCGTGATCCAGATCGGCAGGCTCCGCCGCGTCGACTCCTGGTAAATGTCGCGTCTAAAGATAAACATCCCAACGAGGAGAGCCAGAATCACCACGGGAATCCACAATCCTGCAATAGCCTGCAGCATCGTGGACACGGCTAACTCATCCGCATTGGGGGCGGTCGGTAATCCCGCGATGACGGTCAACAGGACAATATCCAGAACGATGATGCCCATGAAAGTCAGGTCAAAGACACGCCTCGAATAATGGCGATAAGGAGATTTATCCAGCAACGGGAGAAAAGTCAGTAGACCGATGCCGAGCCCGGGAATAAGAATAGCTGCCAGCCATTCAATCTTGCCAATGACAGGGATCTGCCCGTAGAGCGCGAGAAATTTGAAGAGAAAGAGGAAGTACCACTCGGGGCGCGGCAGATAAGATGTGTCGGCAGGGTCGGCTTTTGCTTCCGGCGCAACACCAATAAAGGCGGCAAGCAATACCAGAAGAACAAAAATCCCTAACGAGACGATCAGGTCCTTGAAGATGCTATCGGGCCAGAAGAACTCGCCGCGCTGCAATTCCTGCTGATAACGTTCATTGATTTTCTGTTTGGTTTCGTCGTTCATGATGACTCCACTGTCATTGCGAGGGAGCCCACCGGGCGACCGAAGCAATCTCATGTTCGTAGGTTAGTTGAGATTGCTTCGCCTTCGCTGGCAATGACAATTGTTAATCTTCCTTGGTTGGGAAATGCGACTCACCGTGCTTGATGATGAGATATAGGTGGACACCGATCAAACCTGCCAGCACAGCCGGGATCATC
>DASTJG010000524.1:0-2470 GCA_035716785.1 Anaerolineales bacterium | reverse complement strand
CTGGAGCGCAATCTCAACCTGGTCCTGCAGGTGATGGAAATTACGGACAGGATTGTCATCGCGGTCAACCTCATGGATGAGGCAAAACGCAAAGGGCTCGAAGTGGACGCGCGTTCCCTGAGCCGCGACCTGGGCGTTCCCGCCGTCCCGGTCACTGCGCGCACGGGCGAAGGAATACATACTTTGCTTGGGACAGTTGCAGACGTCATCGAGGGGAATGTCGTCACCAAGCCCTTCCGTGTGGAAGGCACACCCGAATTCCAGAGCGCGGTCAACACGCTTGTACAAATGATCCAACAGATCGCACCGGATGTTCCGAACGCCAGGTGGCTGGCGATCCGCCTGCTCGATGGAGATGCAAAGGTGCAGCAGGCACTCCTCTCCGGGGAACTCGCGCAACGCGTCGCACGCCAACAAAGGGCAGATGTACAGTTCAGCAGAAAGATGGCTGTGGAAGGCAGGCAATAATGGAAACAAACATCACCCCAAACGACGTGCTTGTCAAAGCCGAAGCCCTGCGGAACAACCTGACCTCCGGCTTTCGAGATGAAATTGTAAAGTCCCTTTACGCCGAGGCAGAGAAGGTGGCGCGCCGCGCGGTGAAGACCGCCTCCGACAAAAAATTCGACTTCGACCAAAAAGTAGATCGTCTGGTCACATCGCCCGTTACGGGATTGCCGATCATGCTGCTTCTGCTGTCTATCATCATCTGGCTGACCGTCTCCGGCGCGAACGTAGCCTCTGACGCCATTGCCAACGTTCTGTTCGGCTTTGGCGATTGGGCGCGCGCCCTGTTCGTCAGTTGGAACGTTCCCTGGTGGATCACGGGCTTCATCTGGGATGGTGTTTATCGCGGGCTTGCCTGGGTGATCTCGGTCATGCTCCCGCCGATGGCGATCTTCTTCCCCGCCTTCACATTTCTGGAAGACCTGGGCTATCTGCCGCGCGTGGCCTTCAACCTCGACTGGCTGTTCAAGAAGGCGGGCGCACATGGGAAACAATCCCTGACGATGGCAATGGGATTCGGGTGCAACGCGGCAGGAGTCGTTGCGACACGCGTGATCGATTCGCCGCGCGAGCGTTTGATTGCCATCCTCACGAACAACTTCGTGCCCTGCAATGGGCGCTTCCCGACTCTGATTATGCTTGCCACCGTTTTCGTGGCCGCAGCTTTCCCTCCGGCCTTGACCTCGTTTGTCGCCGCGGGGACAGTTGTCGGCGTGGTTCTGATCGGCGTCGCGTTCACGTTTTTGATGTCGGGGCTACTTTCCAAAACCTTGTTGAAAGGCGAAGCCTCCGCCTTCACCCTTGAACTGCCTCCTTACCGGAGACCGAACATCGCGCGTATCCTGTACACATCCCTTCTTGATCGCACCATTTTCGTCCTCTGGCGCGCGATGCAGACGGCTGCACCCGCGGGCGCGATCATCTGGATCCTGGCCAACATCCCGTTCGGCGATTCCAACTTGGCCCGTGCCATCGCAGACTGGCTGAATCCATTTGGTTTGCTGCTTGGACTGGATGGCGTGATCCTGCTGGCGTACATCATCGCCATCCCGGCCAATGAGATCGTTGTACCGACCATGATGATGGTTTACATGGGCGCCGGCATGATGATCGACGGACCCGGCACGAGCGCCGGCATTTACGACCTGCTCGTCAACGGCAACGGCTGGACCATGCTGACAGCAATCAACCTGATGCTGTTTGCGCTTCTCCATAATCCGTGCGCGACGACGATCATGACGATCTATAAAGAAACAAAAAGCCTGAAGTGGGCTACGATAAGTGTGGTGATCACCCTCGGCCTTGCTTTTCTGGTTACATTCCTGACCGCCAGCTTCGCAAAACTGATGGGGTGGGTTTAAAAAGAGATGGTCACTTGCACAAGTGACCATCTCTTCTACTCCGGTCTTACTATGGAGTCGCCGTTGCCTGATTCCACATCGGGCCGCGACCACCACCCATCATACCGGGACCCCGTCCTTGTCCGCGCCCGGCCGGAGCGCCCTGTCCATTGTGCATCGGGCAGTTGCCGGGGCCATAGCCGTTCTGGTACATGTTCTGCATGCGCTGCAGCATCCAGTCGGCGCGCTCCTGCGTAATGACGCCGTCCTTGACAGCCTTGGCAAACGCGTCCTTGTGGACTTCGTTCATGAAGTTCGCCAGGTCTTCCTGTTTGATGCCGTTATCGAGCGCGATCTGGTACATCGTCTTGCCGGCGGCGAATTGGTCCTCCACCTGCTTCTCGGTCAGATCGAGTTTCGCGGCAAGCGCCTGTTCGACGTAGTCATGCATCCAGCCGTAGCCACCCTGACCAACGGGAGGCTGGCCGCCCTGCGCAAAGGCAACGCCCACGCCAACCACGCCAAGCGCAACCACGAGTAAAGTAACGATCAAAAGTGTCTTTTTCATTAGTATTTTCTCCTTGTAGGTCGGGGTAAAGAACCCGACGCACTGTTTTACTATG
>DASTJG010000523.1:0-10686 GCA_035716785.1 Anaerolineales bacterium | reverse complement strand
CAAGCTATCGCGCTCAAAGACTCGCGCGACAAAGTCCTGCTGCCCGCGCTGGACAATCTCATCGCTGCACTACGCGACTTCGTTACGAAACATCGAGCCCTGCCCTGCCTCGGGCGGACGCACGGTCAGCCCGCCGTGCCGACGACCCTCGGAAAAGAGATCGCGGTCTATCTGGCACGCCTGCTTAAATGCCGCGCGGAAATCGCAAATCATAAATTCGAAGCCAAACTCAGCGGCGCCGTCGGGAGTTTCAATGCCCTGCAAGCCGCCGCCCCACAGGTGGACTGGCTTTCGTTCAGCAAAGAATTCGTTCAGAGCTATGGGCTGGAACCCAATCTCCTCACCACACAGATCCTGCCCTACGACAACTGGATCCGCTACTTCGACTCCATCAAACTGATGAATGCTCTCCTTATTGGCTACGCGCAGGATGTTTGGAGATACATCAGCGATGGAATTTTGAAACAGAGAGTCGTCGAAGGCGAGATCGGCTCTTCAACCATGCCGCAGAAGGTGAACCCGATCGACTTCGAGAATGCCGAAGGGAACCTCGGCATCGCGAACGCCCTCTTCACCTACTACGACCAGAAATTACCGGTTTCCAGATTACAACGCGATCTTTCGGACTCTACTGTCCGCAGGACATTTGGCTCGGCGCTGGGTCATTCTCTGCTTGCCTGGAACAACCTCAGGCGCGGCATGGCGCGCGTCGACGCGAACGAGGAAAATATCAGGCAGGAGTTGAACGAGCATTGGGAAGTCATCAGCGAGGGCGCACAGACCATCCTGCGCGCGGCCGGTCGCAGCGACGCGTACGAGTCGCTTTTAGCGCAGACACGCGGGCGCGTATTTAACGAGAGCAGCTACCGGCTTTGGGTCGAGTCGCTCGATATCGATGACGAAACCCGCGGGCGCTTGTTGGGGTTATCTCCTGAGACGTACATCGGCCTGGCAATTCAACTAGTAGATTCCGTCATTGCGAGTGAGCCGTAAAGCGGCGAGCGGGATTGCGCACGCAATGACGACAAGGAGACATCATGACAGTTACATCCGTAATCGGTTCGCAATGGGGCGATGAGGGCAAAGGCAAGGTCGTAGATTATCTTGCCGGGCAGGTGGATTATGTCGCGCGTTTCAACGGTGGGAATAACGCCGGGCATACAGTGATGAACGAGTATGGTACGTTCAAGATCCATCTCGTGCCTTCGGGGATTTTCGCGCAGAACACAGTGGGGTTGATCGGCGGCGGCGTGGTTATCGACCCGGAAGTGTTGCTCGCAGAAATTGACCTTTTGAACAAGGCAGGCGTCGGTGTGGAAGGACGCTTGTGGATCTCGCCGCGCGCGCATTTGATCATGCCGTATCACAAAATTCTGGATGGCCTGTACGAGGATGCCAAGGGCGCTGGAGCGACTGGCACGACACGGCGCGGCATCGGTCCCGTGTTTGCGGACAAGGTCAGCTACAACGGCATTCGTTTCAGCGACTTTGCAAACGAGATGTTCGAGTCGCGCCTGAAAGTGCAAATGGAGTTGAAAAACAAGATCATCGTCGCGCTCGGCGGGACCGCCCTGAAGTACGAAGATGTGCGAGACCAGTACGGCGAGTACTACGAGCGGCTGCGACCGTACATCCGCGAGTTGTTCAACATCGTGCAGGATGGACTGAAAGAGAACAAGCACTTTCTGCTCGAGCAGGCGATGGGCACATTCCTTGACACTGATTGGGGAACCTATCCATTCGTGACTGCTTCGACAACGATCCCCTCCGCGGCTTCAGCAGGACTCGGCATTCCGCCGCGTTACATCACGAACGTGATCGGCGTGACGAAAGCCTACACCACGCGCGTCGGCGGCGGACCCTTACCTACTGAGATCCATGACACCGCGAGCGAGATCTATAAAAAATTCGCAGAGACCGCCGCGACGACGGGCCGTACGCGCCGGGTCGGCTGGCTCGACCTGGAGATCGTGCGAACCGCGGTACAACTCAGCGGAATTAGCGAATTGTGTCTGACGAAACTGGATATTCTGAGCGGGCTGGATGAGATCAAGGTTGGCACAGGCTACAAGCTGAACGGCAAATCCGTCCGGTACGCGGATGTGGACGCGTACGGCCTAGAGGAAGTGGAGATCGATTACAAAGTCGTCAAAGGCTGGAAGGATGACATCAGCAAGGCAAGGTCGTTTGAGGAATTGCCCGTCCAGGCGCAAGCCTACGTGAAGATGATCGAGGATGCAGCGGGTGCCCCGGTGAAGTGGATCGGTGTGGGCCCAGAGAGGGAAGCAACGATTAGAAGGTAAAACAAATCCCCGTCTCGGTGAGGCGGGGATTTTCTATTCACTACTTTCACTTATCAAAGTGCAGTATCACAAGATTTCCATCAAACGAGGCGGCGAGGCGTTCGGGAAGGTTGCCAAGAGTGTCCGCCACGTGTTTGCGGGAGCCAAAGCCCGGGACGACCATGAAACTACTGATGCTTTCCTGTTCCAGCATGACAGGTTTGAGCTGGTCTTTGAGCCTCTCGACCTCGACAGGATGGTCATGGTCGATGCGAGCCAGCAAGGCTTCTATGGCTTGCAGATAGCTCGAGTCTGCTCTGATAATGAGTGGGACATTCAATGCTTTCGCCAGGGAAAGATTAGCTTCAAGCATACGGCGTAATGCAATGCGAGGAATGCTTTTTGGCGGAAGAACAAACACCACATGTTGCGTGCCATTGAGTGGCAGTGTTAGTTTCCCCACCATGACAGGCGTATCCGAACCCCAGATGACTTCGTCCAGGACCGTACCCAGCAGGGACTCACGCAGCGTCCGTTTGCCGCGCCAGCCCATCAGGATGATCGAGGCGTCGCGTTCCCGCTCCGTAAACAAAATACCCTGTGAGTGCGTGGCCGCCAGACGTGGAATTAATTCGATATCCGAATGTGGGTCCTGTATTACTTCATGAACGCGTCCCAGCAAGTCACGATGCACGGCAAAATGCATTTCCTGATCACTCTGAGCTTGTGCCACACTCACAGCCAATACCTTTCCCTCATTAACTTTCGCCAGTAATACTGCCAGGGTAATTAACTGTTCTTGAACTCTTGGATCGAGAATTGGAACAAGGATCCGGCTAAAGAGAGGGGAAGGCTTTTCGTCAACAGCGTCAGCCTGAAGGTCCGCTGCGAAGCGCTGCACGATCAATGGCGACGTGATGGAGGTCAACAGGATCATCAGGATGGCAGCATTGAAAAGGGTTGAGTCGAATAGCCCAGTGGACAAACCAATGACCAGAGTCGGGATCGTCACCGCAGCCTGTGCGTGAGAAAGACCATAAACAGTCCAAAACTCGTTTCGGGTGTATTTGAAAATACGTGCAGTAATCCACGACGCGATCAGCTTGGAGACATACGCCACAACTGTTACACCTAGTGCAACAACAATTGTTTGTCTATCCTCAAGAAATGATAAGGGATTTGTGATCATTCCACTGTAAAGCAGAAAAATGGGAATAAAAAAGGACTCACCAATGAAAAGCACATGTCCCGTCACGGGGCTATGCCGCGGAAGGGTGGCATTGATGGCAAGCCCCGCCAGAAACGCTCCTACTACTTCATGCACCCCGATGAGTTCAGCACCCAATGCAGCAATGAACAGCACAACGACCACAAACTGAAATTCAATTGCCCGCCCGCTAAACCGCTGGAAGAAAAATTTCCCCAGGCGCGGCAAGCCGAAGATGATGAGCAGCGTAAAAAGAATTAGCAGGACAAGAAGCTGAATGAAATAAGCAATATTCAACCCACCTGATTTTGCACCAAGCACCATGGCAAGGACAATGAAGGCACCAATGTCAGTAAGAACAGTCGCACCTGTTGTCACTGCGACGGCTTCGTTGCGGGTTACACCCAGGCGAGTGAGGATCGGAAACGCGATCAGGGTATGGGAAGCAAAAGCGGAACCCAGCAGGATGATTCCCAGCCATTCCAAGCCTAAGATCAGCCCCAGTGCCATACCCATTAATTGTGGCAAAAGAAACGTAAAGAAACCGAATACGACCGCGCGGCCGCGCACACGCATGAATTGATTGATATCCACTTCCAAACCCGCGCTGAACATCAGGTACACGAGCCCAATCGTAGAGAGAAATTCCATGCGGTCCCCTGCTTCGATGAGTTGGAAACCATAGGGACCAATCAGCATCCCGCCAAGGATAATGCCGACAATCCCGGGCAGACGCACACGCTCAGAGAGCAGTGGCGTGACCAGGATAATGCTCATGATCAGAAGAAAAAATGCGACAGGCTCATTTAGATCAATCATTCATTCACTCCCAAAATAAGTCTTTCTGCATTGTACACTATCATAAAAAGCACACCTTACGCAATACTATTAGTGTCTTTGAATATAGCAATGGATGGACTACAATAGCGCTCATGGAAAAACCGCGTGAAGACGAAGGGTCTAACCATAACGGGGGCTTTCTTAATTTGAATCGGGCTGCAGGACACAAGCCAAAACGCTCATGGCGGACCTGGCTGATTGGTAAGCCTCTTTCCACCGCAGACGCACCATATCAGACGGTCAGCAAGGCAGTGGGGTTGGCTGTCTTTGGTGCAGACGCCTTGTCATCCATCGCCTATGCGCCGCAAGAGACGCTTGTCATTTTGGCCGCGGCAGGGACACAAGCATTCGGCTATGCCTTTCCCATTTCGGTAGTCATTACTGCTTTGCTCGCGATCGTCACCATCTCTTATCTGCAAACCATTCATGCCTATCCGAGTGGCGGTGGCGCGTATACTGTTGTAAAGGAAAACCTGGGAGAGCCGGCCGCGCTGGTGGCTGGCGCGGCTTTGCTCACTGACTATATCCTTCTGGCTGCTGTCACGGTGGCGTCTGGTGTGGCCCAAATCGTTTCAGCCTTTCCCGACTTTTTCCCATTTCGCGTATGGCTCTCAGTAGGGTTGCTGGGATTAATTGCTGTCGCTAACTTGCGCGGCGTGAAGGAATCAGGCAATATATTTGCCCTACCCACTTATTTCTTTCTAAGTATGACGGCACTGACAGTGACTGTCGGTTTCATTCGACATCTAAGTGGAACGCTCGGTGTTGTAACGAACCCACCATACCTGGAGACTTTCCATACAGAACCATTGACTCTTTTTTTGCTGTTACGTGCGTTCTCGAATGGCACAACTGCCCTCACCGGTGTTGAGGTGATTGCGAACGGCGTGAAATCCTTTCGAGAACCTCGTACGCGTAATGCCATAGTGACCATGATTTGGATGTCTACTATATTAGGTGTGCTCTTCCTGGGTATCGTCTATCTGCTTGTTGTGATCGGGGCAGTCCCTTCCGAGTTTGAAACAGTGATCTCACAATTGGCGCGTACAGTCTTTGGGAATCGAGGCTTGCTTTACCTGGGTACGATCACAGCTACAACCATTATTCTTGTCCTGGCTACGAACACAGCCTTTGCTGGTTTCCCAGTATTGAGCGCCATCATTGCAGGAGATGGATACTTACCTCGTCAATTGACATATCGCGGCAGCCGGCTGGTTTTCTCACGTGGGATTATTAGTCTCACGGCCATTGCCTCCCTGCTTATCATTGCCTTCAATGCCAGTGTGACTGCCCTCATTCCGCTCTGGGCGATAGGTGTCTTTCTCTCCTTCACTCTTTCACAGGCCGGGATGGCGCGTCACTGGTGGAACAATCGATACTTGGCCTATAAGGAGAATAACCCCAAAAAGGCCATGCACATCTATGACTCGGGCTGGCGCTGGAAACTTGCGATCAATGGCATTGGCTCTCTCATCACCGCAATCGTGACGTTGATCTTCGCCATCACGAAGTTTACCGATGGCGCATGGATCATCGTCTTACTTCTTCCTGCAATCGTCATCAGTTTCTATGCCATCCATCGTCATTATGCATCTCTGGCGCAAGACCTTTCTCTGGAGGAATATGGACAGCCGCCCCCATCTACACGTCACCGCGTGATCATGCCCGTCGCTACGATCCACCAGGGAACGCTCGAAGCGCTGGACTACGCTTTATCCCTCTCGCGCGATGTGACCGCTGTGCATGTCTCGATCGACCCTGATCAAACCGAAAAGCTGCGTCACAAGTGGAGCTGGTGGGGCAAAGGTGTGCGCATGGTGGTGATCGAGTCTCCTTATCGCACCTTCCTAGAACCCTTTTTGGAATATGTGAATGAATTGTTGGCTATCTTACAACCCAACGAACGGCTGACAATTGTTGTGCCGCAATTCATCCCAAAGCATTGGTGGCACAACGTATTGCACACCCAGACGGCTTTCTGGCTGCGTTTTCTACTATTGAATAAAAAAGGTGTTGTCATCACTGAAGTTCCCTATCAAGTCCATTGAGCAAGTAATTTGATCGCAATTTGTATGCCCTGTCAACGGATCGATCAAATTTGTACATCCGGTAGCCTCTTTTTTACGAGGATTGTCGTTACGGTCCTAGGCTTGAGGCAGAAGTACTTTTTTTCACGATGACATTTGCCAGTTGAAATTACCCCCGTTTAAGCGCGATAATGATTCAGAGAGACGTAACAACAGCTTTTTGTTTTCGTTTCTTACAATGAGCGGGAACGTAATGCCCGCCCAGCAACAATTGTCCAATTAATATTCACAACTACTCGGAGGTATAAATGAACATCATTCTATGGATCATCTTTGGTGCCATCGCTGGATGGATTGCAAGTATGATTATGGGGCGCAACGCCCAAATGGGCGCCCTCGCCAACATCGTCGTAGGCATTGTCGGCGCATTGATCGGAGGCTTCATCATGAACGCCTTCGGCGCGCAAGGCGTGACCGGCTTCAACCTTACCAGCCTGATCGTTGCCATCCTGGGCGCGATCGTCCTGCTCTTCCTGGTAGGCTTGGTACGCCGCACCTAATAGAGTACCTGACCAAAGGTACCAGACAAAAAGCCGTGCATATTTCCATGCACGGCTTTTTGCTTTTCAGAAACAAGTGCAGCGCTGGTTATAATTGGAACACTATGCCAAAAGTCATGATCCTTACCCACAATGCAGATCAATATGAACACTTGCTCCAGGCGGCTCAACTACCTGAACTTGAACTGACAACCGATCCAAAAGCGTGCGATATCGTCCTGGGCGAGACCCAATTAATCAGTGAGAACCTCCCGCTTCTTTCCAGTCTGAGATGGGTTCAGGCAACCTCGGCTGGAGTGGAGCATTTGGTAAATCCTGCCCAGCGACGCGACTACACCCTGACCAATGCCCGTGACATCTTCGGCGCGTTGATGTCTGAATATGTATTCGGTTATTTGCTTTTTCATGAAAAGAAAATCCTCGAACGGATCCGGGCACAGCAGGCAAAGAAATGGGAGCGATATGACCCGGGAGTCTTGCGTGGCAAGACAATCGGTTTGCTCGGAGTCGGCTCAATCGGTACCCATCTGGCAGGGACCGCCAAACATTTTGGAATGACCGTGAAGGGCTTTACACGGGCAAGTGAAACAAGTACACAAGTAGACAGGTATTATCACGGCAAAGACCTGCTCCCATTTGCCGAAGGGCTGGATTATCTTGTCTGTGTCCTGCCTAAGACAAAGGATACGAATCAGATCGTCGATGCGAACCTGTTGAATGTCCTGCCGCCTCACGCGGTCTTCATCAACGTTGGGCGGGGGAATGCGGTGGACGAAACAGCCCTGGTCGAGGCATTGAACGAAGGCAGGCTCGCTGCCGCCGTGTTGGACGTGTTCGACCAGGAGCCCCTGCCTGAAGATCATCCCTTCTGGAGGACACCCAACCTTTACATGACGTTTCATACGTCCGCGATCACATATCCGCCGGATATGGCAAAGTTGTTCGCTGAAAACTACCGGCTCTATATCGAAGGCAAGCCATTGAAACATCAAGTGGATTTCGAGAGAGGATATTAACTGCATGCCCCCTACACTCAATGACATCCATGCGGCCGCAAAACGCATCCAGCCTTACATCCATCGTACTCCCGTATTGACCAGTGAAAGCCTGAACCAAAAGGTCGGCGCCCAAATATTTCTCAAATGCGAGAACCTGCAGAAGGTCGGCGCGTTCAAGTTTCGCGGCGCGTCCAATGCAGTATTTTCACTTAGCGACGAAGAAGCCGCGCGCGGTGTCTGTACGCATTCGTCTGGCAATCACGCGCAGGCACTGGCGCTGGCTGCCCGGATGCGCGGCATCTCTGCCCACATTGTCATGCCGAACAATGCCCCCGCGGTGAAGAAAGCTGCGGTCGCGGGTTATGGTGGGAAGATTACGTTTTGCGAACCAACTCTGGAGGCGCGTGAAGCGACCCTGGAAAAAATCGTCGCTGCAACCGGGGCTAACGTCGTCCATCCCTATAACGATGAACGTGTCATCGCCGGTCAGGGGACTGCAGCTCTTGAATTGCTGGAAGATGTCCCCGACCTGGACGTGATCATCACCCCCGTAGGCGGCGGCGGGCTCTTGAGCGGCACGTCCATCGCTGCGACAGAAACCAAGCCGGGCATCCGCGTGATCGCGGGCGAGCCTGAAATGGCCGATGACGCCTACCGTTCGCTCAAAGCCGGAGAGATCATCCCATCGGTGAAACCGAAGACCATTGCAGACGGCTTGCTGACATCGCTGGGCACGTTGACCTTCCCCATCATTCGGGAGCGCGTTGAGCAGATCGTCACAGTCAGCGAACGGGGAATTATCGATTCGATGAAGTTCATTTGGGAACGCGCCAAGATCATTATCGAACCATCGTCTGCTGTGGCTGTCGGTGTGTTGTGGGAGAAGAAGATCGATCTGGCTGGCTTGAAAGTAGGGGTGATCCTCAGCGGTGGAAACGTGGACCTGGAAAAGCTGCCGTGGCAGTCGTAAGCCTATAGCAAGTAGACGTCTACCGTTTCGCCTGCGGATAAACCCGTCGCGTCGGGATGAATGCGCAGAAGTCCGTCGGCGGAGGCAAGGGTAAAAATTAAGTTACTTTTTCCAAAGATAGGATCGGCATCGTAATTTACGATTTGCGACACCGGCACTTGCGCCCGGTACAAGTGTTGGCGATTTGCGATTAGCCTGACGGGCCACCAATCCTCGCGGCCGGCTTGCGATGGCAGGTTGACAGTCAACCGCGCCAGCACAGACGCTTTCGGCCGGGGTAGCGCGCCCAGCAATTTTTCGATCACCGGCGCGACAAACAAATATCCGTTCACCAGCGCGCTGACCGGATTGCCCGGCAGCCCGATCACAGCCTTTCCGTTGCATACGCCCAGAATCGTCGGCTTGCCGGGGCGCGTGTTGATGCCATGGACCAGCACGCCCGGTGTACCCAGCGAACGAATGACATCGGCAGTCATGTCGCGTGTCGAGGCTGATGAGCCGGCCGTGATGATGACCAGATCACATTCGGCGAGCGCTTTTGCGGCTGCATCTTTCAGCACATCGAACTGATCAGACACAATTCCATAGAGCCTTGTGGTCCCGCCCGATCTCTCGACCAACGCGCCCAACGTGTAGGAGTTGACATCGCGCACCTGGCCGGGTCGCGGCGACTGATGGGGATCGATGACCTCGTCGCCCGTGGAAATCAAACCAACTTGAATTTTTCGCGCCACTCTAACTTTCGTGATTCCCAACGCCATGAGTCCGCCGATCTCTGCGGGGCGCAGCAGACTCCCCGTGGGCTGGATCAATTGTCCCTGAGCCACATCCTCCCCGACGCGGATCACATTCTCGCCATCCGCGACCGCGCGGAAGATCTCGATCTCCGGGCGGGATGACCCCGCCCCTACGGCATGCTGTGTATATTCCAACATCACGGCCGCGTCGGCACCGCTGGGCAGCATCCCGCCGGTGTGAATCAACGCGCATTGACCCGCGCCGATCTCGAACCCAGGCTGATCTCCCATCGGGACTTCGCCGATCAGGTTGAGATAAGCAGGCAAGGAGTCGCTTGCTCCATGTGTATCCTCCGCACGGACCGCGTACCCGTCCACGGTGGAGCGTTGAAAATCGGGCAACGGCTGCGGCGCGCGGATGTCTTCCGCGAGGACGCGCCCCAAAGCGGCAGGAACGTCGATCAGTTCCGAATCCGTCACCGGCTGGTCGCGCAGCAGATGCGCAAGGAGCAGAGCGCGGGCTTCGTCGGGAGGCAGAAGTGTCAAAAACTCAGGCATAGATCTACAGAAGCCAGAATCTCACACTCAGGAAATAAGCAGTGAGTCCAAATACGGCGAGAGCTGTCACAGTCAGAAGAGTCCAGTTGGTTGGAGCGCCGAGCGAGATATTGCGAAGCAGGTAAATTTGGAAAAGGGCAAACGGCAGGGTGATAAAGGCAGGCGCCAGCAGGGAAAGGGAAAGTCCGAAGATTGGTAAAAACAAAAGGAAAAGGTAGGCCAGGAGTATGAAGAGGTGGTGCAAAGGCACCACGCGCTCCCAGCCCAGACTCGTCAGGAATGTATAGCGTGCATATTTCGTGTCTGAGGCAAAGGCAGGGAAATCCATGACGATGAAGTAGGCAAAGGCCAGGAATGTCAATGGCAGGGTCACAAGCAGAAAACGATGCGTTTCGTCCGCCTGCAGAATATATCCAATCGAAGGGGTGACGTAGGCCAACTGAGCTGCATGAATTAATTCGCCAAAGCCGCGATTTATAAAGCGAAAAGGAGGAATGGAATATGCCA
>DASTJG010000522.1:0-5133 GCA_035716785.1 Anaerolineales bacterium | reverse complement strand
TGGGTGTGAGCATCCTCTATATCACTCATGACCTGGCGACGGCATATTACGTCAGCGACCGGATCGCCATCATGTTCCGCGGCAACATTGTTGAAATGGGAACGGTGGAACAGGTGTTGATGAATCCCAGGCATCCATATTCAAGGCTGCTGCGCGATTCCATTCCCCAGGCGGATCCCAAAAAACGCTGGACCACAACAGTCACACTTTCTGAATTGGAAAACGAAGAGTACCTGCGGCAGGGCTGCAAATTTGCAGGCCGCTGCCCGGATGTCATGGAAATCTGTAAAGGCGTAGTGCCAACGGATATATACATCGACGGTGTGCTCGTGAAATGCCATAAATATTCCGACACATAGAAAATTTAAAGTTTTCTGCGGGTTCATCGTAGACCTTCTCCTTAGCGCCCCGCCTTGTGTAAAGAGGAGTTAGGAGAATTCAAAAGCTGTATATTCTTATCAAGGATTTCTTATGAACCAACCTGCCTACCTGGACACCGATCTTCCCATCCCCGAGCGAGTTCAGGATCTGCTTTCCCGCCTGACTCTCGACGAAAAGGTGGCGATGATGAACCACCCTGCGCAGGGCGTACCGCGCCTGGGCATTCCCGGGTACAACTTTTGGAGCGAAGCCCTGCATGGTGTGGCCGGCAATGGGCGCGCCACCGTTTTTCCGCAGGCAATCGGACTGGCTGCCACCTGGGACAGGGATTTGATCCATCAGATCGCCACTGCGATCAGTGACGAGGGCCGCGCCAAATACCACGAAGCCTTGCGCCGCAACGGCTCCACCGACCAGTTCCAGGGACTGACCTTCTGGTCGCCGAACGTCAACATTTTCCGCGACCCGCGCTGGGGGCGCGGGCAGGAAACCTGGGGCGAGGACCCATTCTTTACCGGCGAAATGGCTGCAGAGTTTGTCAAAGGACTCCAGGGCGACCATCCCAAATACCTCAAAGCGGCGGCCTGCGCCAAGCATTATGCTGTCCATTCCGGCCCGGAAAGAGACCGCCACATCTTCAATGCCATCGTTTCCAAACACGACCTGTATGATACCTACCTGCCGGCCTTCAAAAAGCTGGTCATGGAGGCCAAAGTCGAAGCGGTGATGGGCGCCTACAACCGTACGCTTGATGAACCCTGCAACGGGAGTAAACTTTTGCTCGAAGACATCCTGCGCGGGGAATGGGGCTTCGAGGGGCATGTCGTTTCAGACTGCGGCGCGCTTTCCGATTTTCATCTCAACCATAAATTCACCAAAGATGCTGTCGAGACGGTGGCTCTGGCTCTCCAGCGCGGCTGTGATATAGGCTGTGACCATGTTTACGATGAGATCCCCGAAGCGATCGCACGTGGTCTCATCACCGAAGCGGATGTGGATCGCGCCCTGGCTCGCACGCTTGGCACGCGTTTCAAACTTGGCATGTTCGACCCCGTCGAAGAGGTACCGTTCGCATCCATTGGGATGGATGTCGTCGCTTGCGATGCGCATCGCCAACTGGCCTATCGCGCCGCCACCGAGTCCGTCGTCCTGCTCAAGAACAAGGATAATATCCTGCCGATCAAGCCCTCGACGCGCAAGATTTTCGTCACCGGACCCACCGCCACCAGCATGGAAGCGCTGCTCGGTAACTATTGCGGACTCAACAACCAGATGGTTACCCTGCTGGAAGGTCTCACCGGGCGCGTCCCTGAAGGCATGCGGCTGGGATACCACTTTGGCGCGCTGCTCAAGCACCCGCGTGAAGTCAAAGAAACCTGGGCGCCGTACGCGGCCCAGTCCGCGGATGTCTCCATTGTCTGTGTCGGTTCCACCCCGCAGCTCGAAGGCGAGGAAGGCGATGCACTCCTCACGCCGCTCAATGGCGACCGCGAAAGTATTTCCCTGCCTGCCAGCCAAGTCAACTACATCAAAGAACTGGCAATCCATGGTGTGAAAATCGTGCTGGTAGTGACCGGTGGCAGCCCGATTGCGCTGGGCGAGGTGGAAGACATGGTAGACGCGATTCTCTTCGTCTGGTATCCGGGTATGGAGGGCGGCCGGGCAGTGGCCGATGTGTTGTTTGGGGATGTTCCCCCTGCCGGCAAGCTGCCGCTGACTTTCCCTAAATCGATCGACCAACTCCCGGCCTTTGACGACTACAGCATGACCGGACGCACCTATCGCTACATGACCGCCGAGCCGCTCTACCCCTTCGGGTTTGGCTTGTCATATACGACGTTTGCGTACTGCGACCTCCGGATTACATCTCCCGCTTCATCCGGTTTCGAGGCAGCGGTCACAGTTGAAAACACGGGCGCAGTCGCAGCCGACGAAGTTGTCCAGTTTTACATCAGCGCGCTCGACAGCAAACTGCCCGCGCCCCTCAGCCAATTGATTGGCTTCCAGCGCATTCACCTGGAGCCCGGACAAAGCCAAACGGTCACAGTAACGGTCAAGCCCGAAATGCTGATGCTGTTCGACGAAAATGGGCGGCAGGTGTTCCAGCCGGGCAAATTCCGCCTGACGGCTGGCAGTTGTTCCCCCGGCGAGCGCGGACCGGCTCTCGGCGCGGCGGAACCGGTCAGCATTGAGGTTGAAATTCTATAACCTCCCCTGAATGTTTCTCACAGGGAGACTCCATACAAGTCATTGTTGATAGACAGCACCCTGGATCATACGCCAGGGTGCCGTCATTTTAACTCCCTAGGTCACATCTTCATTCCAACCGGTGCGGCAAAGAAACCATGCTTTACGGCTTCGTCCCGCCCAAAGCGGGAGAGCCAAATTAGAATAAGCCCAGGACTTTACCAGTTTCAAGATCAAGGTCCACATCATAGAAGACCGGACGAGTTGGCAGACCAGGCATGGTGCGCATCTCACCCAACAGCGGATATAGGAAGCCTGCGCCAACGGAGGCACGGATATCCCGCACCGGGACGCGAAATCCGGTGGGTGCGCCCTTCAGGCTGGCATCGGTGCTGAAGGACAGATGGGTCTTGGCCATACACAGCGGCAGGTTGGCAAATCCCAACCTGGTGTAGAGGGCAATCTTGGCTTCGGCTTCGGGGGAGTAATCCACTCCTTCAGCGCCGTAGATTTCCTTGCAGATGATCTCGATCTTCTCTTTGATGGAAGCTTCGAGCGGATAGAGAAATTGGAAATTGCTTGGCTTCTCGGCGGCTTTGACCACGGCCTCGGCCAGTTTGACCGCGCCCGCGCCGCCGTCCATCCAATGGGTCGAGACCACGGCATCCATGGCTCCGGCGTCAAGCGCGGCTTTACGCACCAGTTCCACTTCCGCCGGTTTATCATCCTTGAAGGAGTTGACCGCCACGACCACGTTCACACCGTATTTCAGAGCGTTCTTGATGTGGCGCTCCATGTTGGGCAAGCCATTACGGACCAGCTCAAGATTCTCGTCGGTATATTCGGGCGCCAGCGGTTTTCCCGCCACCACTTTGGGTCCGCCGCCGTGCATCTTGAGGGCCCGCACAGTGGCGACCAACACCACCACCTGCGGGATCAAACCGGAATAGCGGCACTTGATGTCGAAGAATTTTTCCATGCCAATATCGGCGCCAAAACCCGACTCTGTGATCACGTAATCGGCCAATTTCAGCGCAATCCGGTCGGCGATAATGGATGACTGTCCGTGGGCAATATTGGCAAATGGACCGGCATGCACGAGGGCGGGTGTGCCTTCCAGAGTCTGCATCAGGTTGGGCTTGATGGCATCCTTCATCAGGACAGTCAATGCGCCCGCCACACCCAAATCCTCCGCAGTGACGGCGGTACCCTTACGGTCGGTACCGATGACCATGCGTCCGAGGCGGTCACGCATATCCGCCAGGTCGGTTGTCAGGGCCAGAATGGCCATGATCTCACTCGCCACCGTGATGTCAAAACCGGTGCGGCGGGTTTTGCCTTTTTCTTCCGGGCCGAGACCAACCTCGATCTCGCGCAGGAAACGGTCGTTGGTATCGATCACGCGCCGCCAGGTGATCGAAGCGGGATCAATATCCAGGCGGGCGAAGCACGAACGCTCTTCGGGGGTAAGAGTGTTGGGATCCGTCTTCTCGATCCCAAGCTTCTTCAGGCGGCGCAGCATGGAGGGAGAGAAACTGCGCTTGCCCTGCTTGTCCATTGGACAGAGTGCATTAAACAGCTTCTCGTCATCCGGCTGCTGGCCTTCGTGGAACATGCGCGCCTCGATCGCGGCCGCGCAAAGATTGTTTGCGGCTGTGATGGCGTGAATGTCACCGGTCAGATGCAGGTTAAAATCTTCCATCGGGATGACCTGCGAATAACCGCCGCCGGCTGCGCCGCCCTTAATACCAAAGGTTGGTCCCTGCGAGGGTTGGCGGATGGCTGTAAATACCTTCTTGCCAAGGCATGCGCCAAGCGCCTGACTGAGTCCGACTGTGGTGGTGGTCTTGCCTTCCCCGAGCGGGGTGGGTGTAATGGCAGTCACATCGATGTACTTGCCATTCGGACGATCCTGCAGGCGCTTTAAGACTTCCAGTTTGACCTTGGCTTTATACGGGCCGTAGAATTCCAACTCCTCAGGCAGGATGCCCGCTTCCTCGGCTACCTGGGAAATGGGCTTGATGTCCGAAGCCTGGGCAATGTCGATATCCGAGGGCACCGGTCGAACAAGTTTCAACTTTGTGGGCGTAAATTCGATTGTCATATCTTCTCCATGGAAATTATGTTCAATATCACTTCTCATCATTCAATCAATTCTTTTGTTTTTGCAACTGCACGGCTGGCATCGGACGAGAAACCGTCGGCGCCGACCTGCTCGGCATAACTTTGGGTCACCGGCGCGCCGCCAATGATCACTTTCACCCGCCCGCGCATCCCGGCGGCATTCAACGCCTCGATGGTCTTCTGGATGGAAGGCATGGTGGTCGTCAACAGCGCGGACATGGCCACAATCTGGACTTCCTGTTCCCGAACAGCTTCCACGAATTTTTCCGGGGACACATCGGTGCCGAGATCGATGATTTCGAAACCCGCGCCTTCAAGCATCATGGCAACCAGGTTCTTGCCAATATCGTGCAAATCACCCTTGACGGTGCCAATCGCGACCTTCCCCGCCGATGCGACATCCGCCTTCCTGAGATAAGGCTTGAGCAATGCCATCCCTGT
>DASTJG010000521.1:0-26529 GCA_035716785.1 Anaerolineales bacterium | reverse complement strand
ATAGCCCGAATTGCTGCAAGACCGCGACCAATACAATATTTTTGGTTTGCAATATTCTTTCTTCCGGTTGTGGCGCCTCTTACACAAAAGAGAATATCATCCTTTTCGGCAAACCTTATGGGGGAAATTGTCCATTGAATTGCGGTCGGATATCTACTTCCAAACTCTGAGGGGCCATTCAACAATGGCATACCTTCTCCATTGTTGTTGTAAGTATTTCCCTCAGGTGATTGTCCCATAATGATTTCGCAAACATCACCCAGCTTTACCCACTGCCAACCTTCCGGCAAAGAACGTCCGTTTGTTTTGGTCTGCATGGGGGAAGTGTAATTCATAATCAATTATTCGTAGGGACGCAGCGCTGCTGCGTCCTGGGCACGACGATGTCGTGCCCCTACGATGTCAGAGAGATAATAGAAACCTGAATTGTGATTCACAGTCCAATCTGTGAGCGCTCCATATTTGTGAGCAGGTCCAGAGCCACCATACGTTGCCCGACCCTGGGAAAGGCGGTCAAATGAACGCCTGCCTCCTTGCCATCGGTGCAGTAGATCCAATGCGCGATATTCGTTGTGCCGATTTGAACTCCAGCCTGCTGGAGCTGGACATCCAGGAATTTCAAATATCCGCCTTGAAAATAACCTCTTGCACTTGTCGGGGCCAGCCGTGGGGCAATGCTGATCATCACAAATGTATCCCCAATCCATTGGGCTTCCGTATATTGCTGATCGCCATCAAATACAGCCTGCAAATTTGCAGCTATAGTTTTTTGCGCAAACAACAACGGAGCAGGACTCAATAACGATCGATAGAACGCGACAACATTCGCATCCGATTTGAAGGCTGGATGATCCGTAATTCGCGCGACGTGCTTACGCATCAAGTCTTCTACCAATCTATCGAGTACGGAGGAACGGACGGGCGAAAACCACCTGCCTATCGCCTCTTTCCATTGGCCGAGCACGGATCTACCTTCTGCAGCAGCTCGCTCCTGACCCTGTTTGTGGGCCGGCCGCATCAGTTTTATAACATACAGGCGATTGCCCTGATCATCCATGGCATGCGCGGTTTCCACGCTCCCGGCGAGAATCTCTCCGCTCGCTTCTTTTTCAGCCAACTTGTTCCGTGCGACTGTTTCCACATCCGCAGGCCACGGAAAGAGTGGAACCCCGACTAGTTTGGCCTGGTCCTCTATCGCATCCGGGCTGAACTGTTCGATAAAACTTTTGAGGAAGGCATTATCCGGTGGAACAGGACCTTCGCGAAAGACGATTACCTGCACTACAGGTTCTGCATGGCGCGCCATTTGCTGCGGAGGCCGGCCAGTAGGGTAGGCAGGTCTCTTCAATTCGTTCGCCCCGCATACCGGGCATTTCGTGGGCAGCGTCCCAGGTGCAAGCGGGTCACCTGCCATTATGTCCGTAATGCACTCACTGCAGAGCACATACCCGCAGTGATAGCATTGCATAGGCCTGGGTGCACCGCTGTTTATCGAGACAAATGACGCAAAAAGCTGCATACCTGGCATTAATAGTGGGTCACCGCCAATCCATGACTTTCGACAGCGGCTGCACATAGTAACAATCGGATCGAGCCGCCGATCCAAGAGGTACGCCGTGGTGAGAGGCTCTTGTGCCTGGAGTTGCGTTGTGCGGATCCCTCCGATAACGATTAATGCCAGGTCGAGGGCTTGAGCATGATAAGGGTCTTTATCGAGCACCTTAAATATCTCATCTAATGCACTGCGATGTCTCCCTTGATTATGGAGGCTATTTACTTTCTCATTGAGCCCATCAATAGTTTGTCCAAATGCCAGCCCCGGGCGATGTGCTCGTGGAGACAGATTATAGGTCTTAGGAGGAATTGAGTTCTCATCTTCTTTCATAGGATTCTCCTTAGGTCAATTTATCGATGAATCATGATTACATTTGATTTCCAATGTTGGGATCCAAATCCCGTGCTTTATTCAAAAAACTCTGGGCTATCTCATTTTGACCAGTTGCCAGCAAAGTTTGCGCAGCATCAAACCAAAGCACGGCTTCATTCGGCCGCTGCTGTAACACGGTATTGTAAAGTACCATGGCTTCACTGAAGTGACCGATCTTATGCAAGGCCAGGGCGCGCTGATGCAGATCGGTCCCCTTAGGTTTCGACCTGCCAACGTATTTGGAAGGGTCGATGTGAAATCGTTTTTCAAGGCTCCTACGCAGCCCGCTGAAATTAATAAATCGGTCTGCCTGGTTGTCGAGGCATTTTAGAAGGATACCATCCGATGGGTCGGGGATGCTTCCATAATAGAACTTCTCGCATAGCTCGCGTCCACCCCCTCTGGTGTGGAAATTGTAAAACTGCTTCTCCAGTCCTTCTGCATAGTCAAGGAGTGGGAATGGATACGGAAGCTTTGCTGTCAGCATCTCATGGAAGATGACTCCAAACGAATACATATCGGAGCGCGCATCTTCCACTTCTCCCTTGAACCGTTCCGGAGATGCATACGGCCACGACCCCATGCTTAAGCGCGGATAGTGACCGCTCGCTATCTGCACGCGATGCGCCAGACCAAAGTCAGTCACTTTCAACGTACCTTCCTTGTCGATCAGGATATTTTCAGGCTTAAGATCTCCGTGTACGATTTCTGTTTTTTGATTTGCAAATTCCATGGCAAGGCAAAGCTGATAGGCAAAGTCAATTGCCTGATCCCTGCTGATCTGCCCGTGCCATATCCAATCACGCAGGCTGGTATTCGCCCCTCCATCTACGTAGTCCAAGAAAAGATAAGGTTGTTTACCAATGACTTCGACGAAATGAGCTTTTACAATATTGGGGTGAGGTTCCAGGTTGATCCAAAAGTTGACCTCAGATAGAAACTGTTCAGTGCTGGGTGTCAGATGTGCAAATTCAGGTTTATAGGTTTTGACAGCATATTCCTGTCCCGTTTTATGATCAGTTACAAAATAGACAATCCCAAAACCACCCTGCTTAATTCTAAAAATCTCATAACGATTCAGCAACTGCTGCCCTACGTCGGCAAGTCCCTTGCGGTCATCTTTGGGCTCGTTTCGATCCGATTGATTGCCATGTGGAAGTGTGGGCTGATAGCCATCATCCATCATCTAGTTTTCCGCCTTTTTGTGAGTGGTCGTATATCCGGTATCTTCAGCGACCAGGTTGAACTCAATGATGAATGTGGTTTTTCCGATCGTTATGCGGTCTTGATTCCGCAGCACAACTTCTTCATTCCTGCCGGGGCGCAGAAGAAACTCTTCACCTTTCCGGCGGATGATGGTTGAACTGCTGTTGCTAAAGTGGCGATAGATATACCCATCCAGCATCAGAAGAATAGAACCATGTTCCCAAGAAACATCTGTATCGGTAACGACAACCATATTTTTGGGGGCGCGCCCGATGGTCACCATTCGTTCATGGGTTTCGATTACTGGTGAGGCATCGGATAGTCCAAAATATCGTAGCCGAATGGTACTTGGCGATGGTTTGTTCACCGTGGCTGTTTCTTGATTTCTTTGGTTAGAGGAAGAATTTTTGGAGCTTGTCTTGTTCGTTTTTATCTGAAGTTCAGTTGCTCGCGTTTGAAGAGCCAGTAAAAGACGTTCATACCCGGTTGAGTAGTCTACATACTGAATTTCCCGAATAAAATGAGGCGGTTCACAGTCATCTAACTGAACAGGAATAACAAAAATCGTTCCCTCAGGTTTTTCCTCTTGGTATCTCATAGACCTTTTGTATTCTCTTTGTATATAACCCTCTTTAGTAACCGAAACAGAAGAAAAACATAGCAGGATCGCATCACTGGTACGCAATGCTTTTTCAATCTCAAGATCCCAATTTTGACCGGGAAGCAGGCGTTCTTCATCTAACCAGGGATCAAAGCCGTCCTCCTTGAGGCGCTTACACAAGTTGCGGACTCGGACTTTATCCTCACTTGCATGACTTAAGAAGATCAATAGTTTCTTTTCCGCATTTGGATCTATCATATCAACATGACCTGTAGAAAACGAAATCAATTGTCGGCTAAGAATGCCTGCGCTGAGTGTAATCGAAGCGCCGCGTTTGCTATGCCGCGAACAACCGCACCTTCGTCTCGCGCAGGATATCAGCAGGGCGTCCAAGAGCGCGCAGGGCATCCAACCCACCGGCGTGTCTCACCTCGGACGTTTCGAAGATGTGCAGGTTCTCGAGCACCTCGGTCCCGGCTCGCCCAAATTGCAGCGCCAGGGCGCGCAGGGTCTCGGCGGTCTTGACAGGCATGGTCTTCAGCCATTCCGCCTGCTTGTACGTGAAGGCGGCGGCGCGTTCGAGGCGGGTGCGCGGGGCTAAGCCATAGCCCATTTCCGCCAGGATGTCGTAGAGATCGTAGGCATCCATTTGCCCGAGCGAACGCACCAGCAGCGCCGAGCGCACACCATCGGGCAGGGAGGCTAACAGTTCATTCCGCAACTCCGGGTCCACCCACAGCGCACGGAAGGCATCCAGCGTGGGCGCTTTCTCGATCAGCCTGAGTGTCAGGCGCTGCTTGTATTCCTCCACCGTCACGGGCATGGCCTGTCCATCCACCATCGTCAGGATGCTGTGACCGGCTTCCGTGATCGTCACCTCGAAGCCTTCCACCTGGATCGGCGGGGTAAAAGGCTTGGGCGGGTGGGTTACATCAGGTTCCGGGGCTTCGCGGAAACGCGTCAGGAACTCCTGCCCGAACAGGCGGCTGGCATTGGTGTAATCGTAGACGCGGAACATCAACTTGCCCGTGGGCGGGTTCAGGCGTGTGCCGCGTCCCACCATCTGGTAAAAGGCGATCGGCGAGCGCACATATTTAAAAAAGACGATGTTCTCCACCACGGGCACATCCACGCCGGTGGTCAACAGGTCCACAGTGGTGGCGATGAAATAACTACGGGATGAACCGCGCAGGTCGGGTAACTGGTCGTTGCCGGAGCTTGCCGACGTGCATTTGAAGGCGTAATTGGGCAATGGTTTTTGTTCGTGATCCAGGCACCAGCGGGCATACAGGTTGCCCATTTCCGTCGCGACCTTGTCCGCATGGCTGTCTCCGGCGCAAAAGATGATCGTCTTCTGTTCGGGTCCGCCGGTGCGCAGGAGCAAATTGAACAGATCCTCGCACATGCTTTCCACGCGGTTAGGCAGTTGCAATTGCTTCTCGAATGAGCCCGCATCATAACGCTTCGCCAGCTTGCGATAGTCCACCTGCTCGCCGGTCAGCGCGTTGGTGACCTGCTTTTGTTTCAAGTCCGGCTGGCTTACGCCCGTTTGCTCTTCGGGCTGCGGCTTGTGATCGAGGAAGATATTCCGCTGGATGACTTCACAGGCAGCCAGGTAGCCGTCATCCATGCCCTGTGCCATATCATATTCATAGACCGGCTCGCCGAAATAATGGATGTTATCGGCGGTGATCTGTTTATCTTCGGGACTCTCGTCCCAATCGATGCCGGTCAACTGGCGCGGTGTGGCAGTCAGACCGATCTGCACGGCGTTCGGGTTGCACTTCAACACCAGCGACCATTTGCCCCAGGCAGAGCGATGGCATTCGTCGATGACGATGTGCGAAAAATAATTCTCGGGATAATTGGCGGTCAGGAAATTGGCATCGGAATTTTCACTGTCGATGTCCAGGGTTTGATACGTGGCGATCAATACGCGCGCGTTCTTCTGTGGGTTTCTTCCGCTCACGTCGGCTGCATCCGCGCCAAAGACGTTCTGGAATGCGCCCAGTCCCTGATTGCGGAGTTCATCCCGGTCACAGATGAACAATGCCTTGCGCAGTTGTCCCGCGTCGGCGATCCGCCGCAGCAGGTTGACGGCAATAAAGGTTTTTCCCGAGCCTGTGGCTAATGCCAGCAACGCCCGGTTTTCCCCTCTGGCGATCTTCTCGAACACCGCCCGGATCGCGGCGTCCTGGTAGTAACGCCGGGTCGCTTCGCCGCCGGAATAGCGCGTGAGCAAAGGTTTGGCTGCCTCAGCTGCGAGCGAGAACCCCATCCCATCTTCATAGGCTTTCCGCAGTTCTTCCGGCGTGGGGAACTCGGTCATGGGGCGCGGCTTTGTCGTGGTGCAGCTAAAATTATCGTACATCACGAACAGATGTCCGTTCGTGGCAAACACAAACGGGACGTTCACGCGCTTGCAAGCCCCATACACTTTGCCTTGTTCCAGTCCATGATCGGGCGGCAGGTTTTCGGCTTTGGCTTCGATCAGGGCAACCGCCACGGGCTGTGAATCGGCTGTGACTTTGATCCGCAGGGTGTAGTCCATCCGTCCGCGGCGGGCACGGCGCGCCTTGCCCTCGTGCATCTCTACCGCGCCGGCGGTTTCCTCGCGCTTGACATGATCTTCCTTCCAGCCGCAGGCATACAAAGCGGGGTCGATGAGTTTGGCGCGGGTATCAGCTTCGTTCATCATGGTTGTCCCTTGTGGTTCTGATTCAAGGATACCCGAAAACCCTGCAATCGGGCAGATTTGACAATCCTTTGCAAAGTACGGGCAAACCGTCCCGAAGGGTTCTGTCTTGAGGACGTTTACTTATCAACATGACCCTTTGGGACGCTTACCGAGTCTTTTCCATTATCTCCATGACGCCGAAACCCTCGTTTTGGTATCGCATGGAGCCCGGAGGCGCCGCGCTGAGCCCCGGCGAAGAAGATCGTCCCGCCGTGTCCCTGCTATCTCCATGACACCAAAGCTTTAAAAAGGTGACAGTCACCTGTGAAGATAACTGTCACCTCTATTTATCAAAAAGTCGGACTCCATTTCCTCCTCCAAATGTGTTTTTCATTTGGGGGAGGCCCTGCGGGTGCGCACGCGGGGTACCGCATAGCGGCGGAGGGGATCTACGGTTTACATGCACCTCCGGGTTGGGCGTTCGCCGGACAGGGAACAGTACAGACTGGTTGCCCGAATGCATTGTTGACGTAACAGCCTTTGGGCTTTTGGGGCCGCGGCTCGGGTGTCAGAGTCGGCGGTGGAGGCGCGGCACCGATGGGCACGCTATTCGTGGAACCATTCACTTGCACGGTCACTTGCGATACCCAGCACAGCGACCCAAAGGTCGGACCCTTGATCTGCCACCAGGTATTCAGTTCATTGCGTCCCACGAGCGGGGCGGTCGCGCCTGCGAAGAGCGTATCGGCAATATCGTAAGCTGTGCCCGGCCCGTAACGACAGTTGGCGTTCTTGAGAGCAATGACAATCGGCTGGACCAGGGTCGGGGTGATGGTATTGTCCCCAACCCATGTCGGCGTTGAGCTGATGACCAGGGTCGGGGTGATGGTGCTGTCCCCGATCCAGGTCGGCGTCGAACTAATGACCAGAGTTGGGGTGATGGTATTGTCCCCAACCCACGTCGGCGTCGAGCTGATGACGGGGGTTGGGGTGGTCGCCGGAGCGGTGGGGTTGGCAGCCGGGACGGGGAAAGTACAGGAGGGTGTGAACAGCAGGGCGATCATCAGCAAAAAAATGGACTTCCGCAGAGTAATTTTCATAATGCATCTCCTTGTATGGAACAATGATCGGCAATGTCAAACTTTCCATCGCAATGGCATCCTGATCGGTCTCCTCCGAGACTGGAAGATGAAACGGTGTGCCTGCTTTAGACCAAATTCATTCTCGCTCAAAACCCAGTGGTTTTATATAGCCTATTAGTCAGTGATTTGTAGGGGCAGGTCTTCGCAAAGCATCCTCACAGCGTAGCGAAGATATTTTATTGCTCGCTGCACATTCTTCATTCCTCCTTCCTCATTCCTCATTCTTCATTTCCTCGTTCTCCATTCTTCCTTCCTCATTCTTCATTTCCTCATTCCCTTTTTCCTGTCTGAACAATACGTTTCTGTAATATAATAAAAAGACCAGTGGGACATGAAAGAAATAGCATCGGCGCTCTCATTACAGTCACTCGTAACTCAACTTACCAAAACGTCCCGAAGGCGTCGCCGTGGCGCCGTAGCGACATTTCTCTGGGAAACCTTATTGCGTCGTTCGAACCCTTTGGGACGGTGAGTAACACCAGTTATTAAACAGTGCCTATGGAGGCTGCCTTGATCAACCATATCCTTGTTCCCCTGGACGGGTCCACACTGGCAGAATGTGTATTGCCGCATGTCGTTGCAATTGCCCCCATGATCCATGCCCGGGTGACGCTCGTGCACGTCATGGAGCCGCTCCAAAACGAACGCGGCAGTCCGGCAGTGGACCCCGTGGAGTGGCATTTGCAGAAACAAAATTCAGAAAAATATCTGGAACAGGTCGCCGGTCAATTGAAGGGATCCGGTGTTTTGGGGGTCGAGCAGGTCGTTCTGGAGGGAAGCCCTGCCAATAGCGTGGTCGATTTTGCGCGCGCCAACAACGTGGATCTGATCGTGCTCAGCACCCATGGACAGAGCGGATTGAGCGGGTGGAACGTCAGCAGCGTGGTGCAAAAGATCCTGCTGCGTTCCTACAAATCCATCCTGCTCGTGCGGGCCTATCTGCCCGCCTCGGCGGGCATGACCAAGGTCCGTTACAAGCGTTTGTTCGTCGGGCTGGACTGCTCGCCTCGCTCGGAGTTCGTCCTGCCATTTGCCATCAGCATCGCGCAGTATCACAAGTCACAGCTGATCCTTGAAACCGTGATCGAAAAACCGCAGTCGATCAACCGCTTTCCACCCTCCGACGAGGATAATGAATTGCTGAACAAGTTTGTCGAAAAAAATTATCAGGCAGCCTCTCGTTATTTGGAACAGCTCGTTGCGCAATTTTCTTCCATCAAGGAAGTCAAGCTCACGCCTCATGTTTCCACCGGCGATAAGCTTATCCCCACCCTGCACGATCTGGTGGAGGAATCCAATGCCGATCTGGTCATGCTGGCCGCGCACGGGTACTCCGGGGAACGGCGCTGGCCCTATGGCAGCGTGACCACCAGTTTCATCGCGTATGGCAATACCTCGCTCATGATCCTGCAGGACCTGCATGAGGCAGAGATCCATCAAACCCGCGCCGAAATGGCGATCAGAGAAAGCAAGGGACATTGATCGATGCAAAACACTGCACCCGCAGATCAAGCCGACGCTGTAAAACAAAATCGATTTGTAGTCCACAACGAAGCTGAAGAACTGATAACGGAACTGGCTCAAAAATTATCCGACTGCCGGCCGCGCCGTACAGGTTTTGCCATTGCCACCCGACTAAAACAATTCACGGATTTCTTCCAGAAATCCTATGAATACTTCGATGAATCCACCAAAGCCCAGGTCTCCACATCGCCGGCTGCCGAATGGCTGCTGGATAATTTATATGTGGTCGAACAGGCCGTCCGGCAGATCGAAGAAGACCTGCCGACAGATTATTATCAGCGATTGCCCAAAACACAGGCGGGCCCGGCGCGCGTGTACATGGTTGCCCTGGCAAACACGCAAAGCATGGAGACCCGCCTCGACCTCGAAGCGATCAGAAGCTTCCTGCAGACATTTCAGGAGATCACCCCATTAAGCACAGGTGAACTCTGGGCATTCCCTTCCATGCTGCGACTGGCCGTGCTGGAATCCCTTGTGGAGGCTCTGGCAGCCATCACCGGGCGGGATCAGAATTTTGTCTCCCAACCCGATGTCTGGGAGGGTATCGAAGCAGTCCCCTCCCGCGAGCCCGTCGAGGCGAGACGTTCTGCACCCGATCCCAATGTGGTCGTCGCCAATTCCATCCTGAGCCTGCGCCTGCTGGCCACACAGGACTGGAAAGCGTTCTTCGAAGCCACGAGCATTCTGGAGAAGATCCTGCGCAGCGACCCGGCCGGGCTTTACGCCCAAATGGATTTCGAGACGCGCAACCGCTATCGCAGCATCGTCGAGGAACTGGCAAACGGCTCGCCCCTGGACGAGATCGACATTGGCAGGCAGGCGATCCAGCTTGCCCAGGCTGCCTCTGAAGAGGCAGAGACCGCTGCTTCAGCAGCGGTAATCACCACCCGCGCGGCACACATCGGCAATTACCTGATCGGGCCAGACCGGGAAAAGCTGGAAGCCCGGATCGATTTCCGCCCGCGCTTCTCCCAGGCGGTAGTCCGCTTCATCCAGAAGAATGCCACAGCCCTATATCTCGGAAGCGTCGTGACGCTGACCCTGATCCCCTGGTCCCTGATCCTGATCTATGTCGCTCAGGCGGGCGCAAACCTCATTCAACTTTTTACCACCGCGCTTTTTTCCCTCTTCCCTCTCTCCTCCATCGCCATCGAGATCATCCACGGGTTTATCGTGTCCATCGTCCCGCCGCGCACGCTTCCTAAATTGGACTTCCAGCGCGGCGTCCCGGAAGAATACCGCAGCATGGTGGTGATCCCTGCCATGCTTGCCACCGAGCGGGACGCGCCCTTCCTGCTCCAGCAGATCGAGCATCACTTCATCAGCAACAACGACCCGAACGTCTTCTTCGCGCTGATCACCGACTTTGCCGACGCCCCCGAAAAGGAAATGCCCGGCGATCAGGAGCCGGTGGCATACACCCGGGCCGCCATCGAACAGTTGAACCAAAAATACGGTTCCGGCGGCTACCGGCCCTTTTACTTTTTTCATCGTGAACGAACCTGGAACGAGAGCGAAGAACGCTGGATGGGCTGGGAACGCAAACGCGGCAAGCTGGAGGAATTCAATAATCTGTTGCGTGGCAGCGACTCCACCACCTTCAACGTTCAGGTGGGAGACCTGAGCATCCTGAAGGCCATCCGCTATGTCATTACCCTGGATGCCGATACGGTCCTGCCGCGCGAAGCTGCCCGCCAGTTGATCGGCACCCTGGCGCATCCCCTGAACCAGGCGGAGTTCGATCCGGTGACAGGGGAGATCCGGGCCGGGCATACGATCCTCCAGCCGCGGGTCCAGGTGCGACCGGCCTCCTCCAACCAATCGACGTTCACGCGCGTCTACTCCGGCGATTCGATCATCGACCTGTACACGCGCGCCGTCTCCGATGTCTACCAGGACCTGTTCGACGAAGGCAATTATGTGGGCAAGGGCATCTATGATGTGGATGCGTTCCAGAAGAGCCTGCACGACAAGATCCCCGAGAACCATTTGTTGAGCCACGACTTGTTCGAAGGCATGCAGGGACGCTGCGGCCTGGTGACCGATGTGGTGCTGTTCGAAGATTATCCGCCGCACTACCTGCTGTACACCAACCGCCTGCACCGCTGGGTCCGCGGCGACTGGCAGCTCCTGCCCTGGCTCTGGAACCGCGTTCCACACCGGGCAAACGGCAAAGCCCGCAACACGCTTTCCGTCATCGATCGCTGGAAACTCTTCGATAATCTGCGCCGCAGCCTGATGCCGCTGGTGGTCATCACCCTGCTCATCGCCGGATGGCTGTTCCTGCCCGGTTCCGGTTTGTTCTGGATGCTCTTTGCGCTTTCCCCCTACCTGATGCCGATGGTGACCAATTTCATCGGGGAGCTCAGTCACAGCTTTTCGCGGCAGCATTCCACGGTGGTCACGCGCCCCTTGCGCCTGGCGGCCTTGCGGTCCCTGTTCGAGATCATCTTTTTGCCTCACGAAGCGGTCATTGTGCTGGACGCGATCACGACCACACTCGTGCGACTGTTCATCACCCACAGGCATATGCTGCAATGGGTCAGCGCCGCGCATACCGTGCAGTTGTTCGGCAAACGACTGCACCTGAAGTCTGCCTGGCAGGCGATGATCATTGCCCCCGCATCGGCATTCCTGTTTTTGATCCTGTTGTTTCGCCTCAACCACCCAACCCTGTTGTTCGCCCTGCCGCTGCTGCTCGCCTGGATGGCTGCGCCCTACATCGCGACAAAGATCAGCCAACCCGATCGAAAACCTGTCAGGAAGATCATCCCGGCTCAGGAACACAAGCTGCGCCTGCTGGCGCGTTCCACCTGGTTGTATTTCGAGCACTTCGTCGGACCCGAAGACCGCTGGCTGCCGCCCGATCACTTTCAGGAGGACCCGCGCGGGCTGGTGGCGCATCGCACCTCCCCCACCAACATCGGCTTGATGCTGCTTTCCACCCTGTCCGCGCATGACATGGGGTACATCGGTCCGCTGGAGCTTTCCCTGCGTTTGCGCGATTCGTTCAGCAGCATGGATACTTTGGAGAGGGTCCGCGGTCATTTTCTGAACTGGTATGACACGCGCACCTTTGAGCCACTTCCGCCGCGCTACATCTCCACGGTCGATAGCGGTAACCTGGTCGCCTCTCTGATCGCCCTGCGCCAGGGATGTTTCGAGATGGCTCAGACCCAGGTGGTCAACTGGGAGGGGTTTCTGGATACGCTCGGCATGTTGTCGCTCTCTCTGGAACAGGCCCATCTGGGCAAGGCTGCCGACCCTCTCAACGCCACTATCGATTCTTTGCAGGATCGTGTCAGGCGCCTCAATGATCCCGGGCAATTTTCCCCGGCGCTGCTGAAGGAACTCTTCCGCGCAGGCCGGGTGGAACTGGAAGCCATGCTGTGGGAAGCGATCCAGAAATCCGAGGAGGAATACGCGCCGGAGATCGCCAACAAGCTTTCGATCTGGATCAACCGCGTCCGCCATCAGCTGCGCCGCATTCGCATCGATATTCAGGTCCTGGCTCCCTGGTTACTCGCCCTGGGGAACATGCCAAACCCGGCCGGGACTGACACAAACCCCGAACTGGGCGCGGCATGGAAAGCACTGGAGGAGAATCTTTCCCTGCGTCCCAGGCTGGGTGAGATTCCCGAGCTTTGCAAACGGGCCGGCAATCTGATCGAGGAGATCAGCAGCTTGCTGGATCCCGATGACCTGGGGACGGCAGAGTGGTGCGATGCGCTCGCCTATGACCTTGAGGCGGCGCGTAAAAACGCTGTCTCGCTGCTGGACAATTTCTCGGCGCTCGCTTCACGAGCCGAAACCTTCATCCAGTCCATGCCCTTCGGCTTTCTGTACGATCCGCAGCGCCACGTCTTCCATATTGGCTACAACGTCGAGTCCGGACAGCTCGATGCAAATTACTACGATCTGATGGCCTCAGAAGCGCGCATCGCCAGCCTGATCGCCATCGCGCGCGGCGATGTACCTCAGAACCACTGGCTGTACCTTGCCCGCCCTCTCACGGAGTTCAACGGGGTGCGCTGTCTGCTTTCCTGGAGCGGCACGATGTTCGAATATCTCATGCCGAGCCTCTTCATGGAAAGTTATCCGGGCACCCTCATCGATCAAAGCTGCCGGGTCGCCATCGAACAGCACATCCAGTATGCCGCCGAGCGGGAGCTTCCCTGGGGCACATCCGAGGCAAGTTACTACAACTTCGATGCGGTCCAGGTCTATCAATATCGGGCCTTTGGCATCCCCAGCCTTGGCTACAAGCGCGGCCTGACGAACGATCTGGTCATCGCGCCCTATGCTTCGATCCTGGCGCTGCCGTTCATGCCGCAGGCGGTGATGCAAAATCTGGCCCGCCTGGAAAGCCTCCGCATGTGGGGACTCTATGGCCTGTACGAATCGGTCGATTTCACTGCCGAGCGCCTGAAGACCGGCGAGACCCATGCCGTCATCCGCTCGTTCATGGCACATCACCAGGGCATGATCCTGCTCTCCCTGAATAATTATCTGTTCGATAAACGGATGGTTCGGCGCTTTCATGCCGACCCGCGCATCGAGAGCGTGGACCTGCTCCTGCAGGAACAGGTTCCGGCGCACGCCCCGACGGAACATCCCCGCCACCAGCAAACGGATTCGGTGCGCGATGCGTATACGGTCGTCCCACTCGATCCCTGGCGGGTTTCGCCCGAGGCGCCCTATACCCAGGTCCATTGTTTGTCGAATGGCAACTATAGCCTGCTGATCAGCGCGGCCGGTTCCGGCTTCAGCCGCTGGGAAGATATCGAACTGACGCGCTGGCACGATGACCCCACATTGAACGATCGCGGCAGCTGGATCTACGTGGAAGATCGCCAGAACGGGCAATTATGGTCTGTTACCCGCCAACCCACCATGACCCCTCCCGACCGATGTGAGGTGAACTTCTATCCTCACCGCGTCGAGTTCGAACGCCAGGACGGAGATCTCGTCCTGCGCACCGTAGTGACCGTGGCCGCCAATGACGATGTCGAGATCCGGCGGGTCAATATCACCAATCATGGCAATACTTCGCGCTTGCTGGCGCTGACGAGTTATGCCGAGATCATCCTCAGCCAGCAATCCGTGGACCGGCGCCATCCGGCCTACAACAAACTTTTTATCGAAAGTGAGTTCATCGAAAAAGAACAGTTGTTGTTGTTCCGCCGCCGACCCCGTTCCGCAGAGGAAGAGCCCATCTACCTGGCGCATTTCTTCACAGGCGACCGTGAACAGATTTACCTGACCGGCTATGAAACGGACCGTGAAAAGTTCCTGGGGCGCGGCGGCACGACCCGGCGCCCTGCGGTATTCTCCATTGCCAATCAGGCCTCGCTGCTTTCGAACACAAGCGGCGCAACGCTGGACCCGATCTGTGCATTGCAGGCCGAGTTCGAGCTCTTACCGTATCAAACTGTCCAGGTTGCCTTCATCACGCTGGCGGCCCATTCACGCAAGGAAGCCATCGATCTGGCTCGCCGTTATCGGCGCTGGTCACAGCTTGGCCGGGCATTGCAGGAGATCCGCCTGCAGGCAGAGAACGAGCTCGCGCAGCTGGACCTGACTTCACAAAAGATCGAGCAAATCCAAAAACTTTTATCCCCGTTGATCTATTTCTCCAGTGCAGTCCGTGCGGAACCAGACCTGCGAAATGCCAACATACTTGGGCAGTCCGGCTTATGGTCGTTCAGCATCTCGGGCGATTATCCCATCCTGCTGGCACGCGCAAAACGGGAGGAAGATCTTCCCTTCCTGAGTGAGTTGCTCCTGGCGCACACCTACTGGCGCAAACGCGGCCTGATGATCGACCTGGTCATCTTCAACCAGCGCGCCACCAGTTACGATCAGGGTTTCAAAAGCAGGATCTATCGCCTGATGGAACAGACCGGCAGCGAGGAATGGCTGAACGATCGCGGCGGCATTTTCCTGCTGCAGGAAGATCAGATGAACGAAGCGGAGCGGATCCTTTTGATGACCGTTGCCCGCGTCGTCCTGGACGGGGAGTCCGGCCCGCTCGAACGACAATTATCCCGGCTGGATGTAGATCCCGTCCGGCTGCCGCGCTTCCTGCCCATCGAACGGATGGTCCCGGCGCTGAACACCCAACCGGAGATCGAACGCCCCTCCGACCTGCTCTTCGATAATGGACTCGGCGGCTTCACACAGGACGGGCGCGAATACGTCATTTACCTGGACCGCAATCAATGGACGCCCGCGCCCTGGTCCAATGTGATCGCCACGCCTGAGTTTGGCTGCCTGGTTACCGAAGCAGGGATGGGAGTCACGTGGTCCGGGAATAGCGGTGAGAATCGTCTCACGCCCTGGCGCAATGACCCGGTAAGTGATCCGCCTTCGGAAGCCATCTACCTGCGCGATGAAGACACCGGCGAGATCTGGTCGCCCACACCGCTGCCGGCGCGCGCCGACGCGCCGTACCTCATCCGTCACGGGACAGGTTACTCCACATTCGAGCATATCAGCCATAACCTGAGGCAGGACGTTACGATCTTTGTCGTACCCGATGAACCGGTGAAGGTCGTGCAATTAAAACTTCACAACACCACAAATCACATGCGCCGCATCAACGTCACCTATTACGCGGAGTGGGTGCTGGGTGTAACGCGTGAAAACACGGCGGCGTATATCGCGCCAGAATTTGCATCCAATTATTTTGCGCTGCTGGCGCGCAACCTCTACAACACAGACTTTGGCCAGCGGGTCGCATTTTTAGCCTCCACCCGTGAACCCACCGGCGTGACAACAGACCGCACGGAATTTCTGGGAGAGCTTGGCAGCTACATCCGACCGGCGGCGCTGGAACGTGTAGGCCTGACACCGCGCGTGGAATCGGGCATCGACCCCTGTGCCGTCATCCAGTGTCTGCTCTGGCTGCAACCGGGTGAGACCAAAGAGATCACCTTCCTGCTTGGTCAGGGCGCGGACCATGCCGATGCGGAGAGGCTCATCAGTCACTATCAAAACATCCAGAATGTGCAGTCCGCCCGGCAGGCGCTTGGCAAGTTCTGGGATGATATCCTGGAGCAGACCCAGGTCCAGACCCCGGACGCGGGCATGGACATCCTGCTGAACCGCTGGCTGTTGTACCAATCACTTTCCTGTCGCTTCTGGGGACGCACAGCCTTTTACCAGTCGAGCGGCGCGTATGGCTTCCGCGATCAATTGCAGGACGCGATGGGATACATCCATGTACGGCCCGATGTGACGCGGGCTCACATCCTCGACGCGGCGGCTCATCAGTTCGAGGAGGGCGATGTGCTGCACTGGTGGCATCCGCCTGCGGGGCGCGGGCTGCGCACACGTTGCTCCGATAATCTGCTCTGGCTGCCGTACGTCACGGCTCACTATCTGCGTGTGACCGGCGACCGGTCTATCCTTGCGGAGAAAATTCCCTTCCTGAGCGCCGAGCCGTTGAAAGCAGAAGAGCACGAACGCTATGGCGAGTTCCCCACCGGTGAAGTTGGGACGCTCTACGAACACTGTACCCGCGCCATCACCAAAGGGATCACGGCCGGTCCCCACGGCATCCCTCTGATCGGCGCCCATGACTGGAACGATGGGATGAACCGCGTTGGCGTGCACGGCAGAGGGGAAAGTATTTGGCTGGGCTGGTTCCTTTCCCGAACCCTCGTTGATTTTGCAGAGGTCTGTGACCTGATGGATGACAGCCGCCGGGCAGGTGAACTCCGCCTCAAAGCGAACGAACTTCACAAACTGCTCGAGAAGAACGGCTGGGATGGCGAGTGGTACCTGCGTGCGTATTACGATGATGGCTCCCCGCTGGGCTCGTTTGCAAACCATGAGTGCCGGATCGATTCGATCGCGCAGTCCTGGGCGGTTATCTCTGAGAATGCAGACCCCCACAACGCGGTGGCGGCAATGGAATCGGTCTATATCAATCTGGTCCACTTCAAGAATGAGCTGATCATGTTGTTCACACCGCCTTTCCAACGGACCGCGCGTGACCCCGGCTATATCAAGGGCTATCCGCCCGGCATCCGTGAAAATGGCGGCCAGTATACGCACGCCGCCATCTGGGCGATCTGGGCATTCGCGCAACTCGCTCAGGATGAGCGTGCCATGGAGTTGTTCCGCCTGATCAATCCCATCTACCATGCCGATACGCCGGAGAAAGTTGATCGCTATCAGGTGGAACCCTATGTGATCGCTGCAGACGTGTACAGCGTTGCGCCATACAGCGGGCGCGGCGGCTGGACCTGGTACACCGGCTCGGCAAGCTGGATGTACCGTCTCGGAACGGAAATGCTGCTCGGTCTGCAGCGCACCGGCGAGCAATTGCAGATCAAGCCCCACATTCCCAAAGATTGGAACGAATATCAGATCAACTACCGTTTTGGGAAAACGCTTTATCACATTCGCGTGAAAAGAGACCAAAGAAATGACAGCGTGATCATGGATGGTAATGTGTTGACCGATGGGATTATTCCACTTGTGGATGATGGGCAGACACATGAGGTTGTAGTGAGTCTGGCTTCGAAGTAGAACACATTTCCTCTTTCGATCCCTCCTCGCAATGACGGATACAGAAAGGATACGCTCCGACACTAATATCGGAGCGTATCCTTTTCATCACCGCAACCCTTTTACCCCATCATGCGCTTTCCACCTGACCTTCCCTCCTACTTGTCAGGCATCCAGTAGGGTGAGTAACCGTAATACTCATAGATATCAAGCAGCCAGCCTGCTTCGTATTGAGCAGTGTCGGGCCAGTGATCTTTATCAAAGCCTGGCGCATCCTTCAACACATCTTTATCTACATCCAGGACCACTGTCTGCTCATCCGCACCGAACATTAATGCTTCCAATGGGATGGCGAATAGTTTATCTCCCACCCCCAGGAAACCACCAAAAGACAATACCACATAAGCAACCTGCCCGTCATCGGGGTCGATCATCAATTCCTTGATGTTTCCGAGCGGTTCGCCCGCGGTGTTGACGACCCTGGTGCCGATGATCGATGTTGCAGATAAAACCCGAGGTTGTCCAATCATACGAGATCTCCTGATCACTTGCATGTGCCAAATATAGTAGCCAATCAGACTTGTCACAATGGGGAATCTGCCTACTTATCCCGGGAGGGTAGCCTAATCTGAAATAGGGTATTGTTTATTTTTCATCCGTCATTGCGAGGAGGGTTGAGATGTAAGGCATCGAAATCTCGACGAAGTGTCGCATGGCGCCATGGCGACACAATCCCATTTACACTTTGCAAACAACGGATTCTGTGTGAGATTGCCTCTCGAAGACTCGCAACCCCGGCTGCTTTCGCCGGGGCAATGACGGGTAGTGAGACTTTTTTGGAACAAGTTCTACAATTAAAATGTAGACACAACTCCAACTATTGATCACTACCTTTTGATGAACGCCAGATAGGACGCGGCTTCATTCCGGCTGTTCACATTCAGCTTCTCCAGGATGTTATGCACGTGGTTTTTGACGGTACCCACCTCAACGACCAGGCGGGCAGCGATTTCCTGATTCGTGAGTCCCTGGCTGATACACTGTAACACTTCGAACTCGCGTGAGGTCAGCCGCGCATCTCCATCTATTTTGTTTTCGACGGCAGCGAACATTCTCGCAAGCTTAGAAAGGCGTTCCATCATCGCTCCTGCGATGCGCGTGGATACCTGCGCCTCTCCCTTTCGCGCCAGCCGGATGATCTCGATGAATTCCTTCAGGGAACTGTCTTTGAGGATGTACCCTGCTGCCCCGGCTTCGATGTAACGGAGTGTGTCTTTCCTGTCCTCCTCCATCAGCCCGAGCACTAATACCTTGACCATAGGTACGCGATCGACGATCGTACGCGTCAATGTCAGGGCACCCTGATCGGGCAGCCCAACGCTGATCAAAGCGACATCTACATCCTTTGGCTGGATGAACTCGAGCGCGTCCTGTACGGTTGCCACACAGCCTGCAACCCGTATATCCGGCTCATCCTCCAGCACGGATGCAAAAATACTACCGATGAGCGGAACCTCAACGACTAGGAGTACTTTAATTGGGTCCATATCAAAAAACTCAAGTTCTGGCTGTCCAGAAATCCGGGCTATGCGTCTGAGCCTCTACCTGCTCGTAGAAGCAACTTTCCTGCGGCGGGAAACGGACCCTGCCGCAGTGTTTAAGTCTTCCTTTACTTCTTCAGCCAACTCACGAGCTTTGCTTTCGATATTCCCCGCCGCGGTTTTTGCCCGCGCGCGCGCATCCATTGCCTTGTCTCGAATCTTCTGGCGCATCTCCTGTCCGGAGGCAGGCGCCATCAACAAACCCACCGTCGCGCCGACCACACTGCCAACCAGTGCAGCAGCGATCACTTTTCCCGTACTCCTCTTGCTGTAACTCGTACGACCAAACAACCGTCTCATTGTTTCTCTCCTTCTTCCAGGCGGACCTGGGATACTCCTTATTTAAGATATAAAACGATCCCTGCCAGACAATTTGATTTCTCAAACCCTCCATTACTTAATAGTAAGAGAGAAGCAACAATCTTTTTATGGGGAAACATCCTAATGGGATTAGGGGAATGCCCTATATCCCGATCCTGTATTTCTACTCCAGGTTTAGGAACATCCTGAATTGATAACTTGTGTCTCGGACGCTATAGTTGTCTAAAAAGGAGGTTCCCATGTTATCCTGGTCACTTTTCTTCCTGATCGTCGCGTTGGTCGCCGGGCTGCTGGGTTTTTCCAGCATTGCAGGGACAGCAGCCGGGATCGCCCAGATCCTGTTCGGGGTATTCCTGGTCTTGTTCCTAATCTCGCTCTTTATGGGAAGGCGAGTCATATAGGACCAGTCGATGTTCGTGTGGCGACCCCATCGCCACTCGAACCACGTTAACCAACATCCAGTAACAGACAAAACTTCAAAAAGAAAAGGAAATCAGCCTTGATCACATTGGGATATGCTTTATCCAGCGAAGAACATAAGCCAAATCAATTGGTAGCTCATGCACAAATGGCGGAACAAGTCGGGTTCAAGTTCCTCCTGATCTCCGATCATTTTCATCCCTGGGTACCTCAGCAGGGACAGAGTTCGTTTGTGTGGAGTGTGCTGGGCGGTATCGCCCATGCAACCCAGCGAGTGCAGGTGGGGACAGGCGTGACCTGTCCGATCATGCGCATTCACCCGGCACTGGTGGCCCAGGCCGCCGCGACCGTTGCAGATATGATGCCCGGCCGTTTCTTCCTGGGACTTGGAACGGGTGAATATTTAAATGAACATATTCTGGGTGAGGTGTGGCCCGAAATCGATGTCCGTCAGGACATGCTGGCTGAAGCCGTTCACATCATCAGGGAACTTTGGAAAGGAGAAGAATATTCCTACCACGGGACCTACTTTACGGTCCGCGATGCGCGCATCTACACTCTCCCAGACGAGCTTCCGCCGATCTACATTGCTGCCTCGGGGCCCAAGTCCGCCGAACTGGCAGGCGAAATTTCAGAGGGTCTGATCAGTACGACGCCGGATGATAAGGTTGTGAATGCATTCAAGGAAGCAGGCGGCACAGACAAACCGTGCTTTGGCATGGTCAAGGTCTGCTGGGCGCACTCAGCGGAAGAAGCGCGCGCGACCGTCAAACAGTGGTGGCCGACCTCGGCGGTTTCCGGCCCCCTGCATTCCGATCTGCCCACACCCAGGCACTTCGAGGATGTCGTCGAAGCGATGGGGGACCCGATCATTCCGGAAGATACGGTCCTCGGACCCAATCCCAACCTTTACCTCAAAGCCATTCAGACATTGCAGGAAAATGGATTCGATCATATCTACCTGCATCAGATCGGGCCCGATCAGGAAGGCTTTCTCAAGTTTTTCAAGAGTGAGCTTTATCCGCTTTTGGAAAAGGAAGACGTGATGAAGGAGGTAGTCTAAGTGTTCCGTCTGCTCAAAGAGACATTTCGTGAATGGAGTGAGGATGGGGCCAGCAGGCTGGCGGCCGCGCTGGCATACTACACAACTTTTTCGCTGGCGCCTCTGCTGGTCCTGATCATTGCCATTGCCGGGCTGGTCGGCGGACATGAAGCCGCTCAAAACCAGACCATGTCGCAAGTGGAGGATCTGCTTGGAACCGAGGGCCGGGAATTTGTACAGGGAATGATCGAAAGCGCCAGCAAACCCGCGACCGGTTTGGCCGCTACTTTGATCGGTGTGGTGACCCTGCTCTTTGGTGCCCTGGGAGTGTTTGGCGAGTTGCAAAATTCCTTAAACACCATTTGGGAAGTAAAGCCAAAACCGGCTGAGGGCTTCCTGGATGGCATCAAACGTTTCGTGGTGAAACGCTTACTGTCTTTCACCATGGTGCTCGGGGTCGGATTTCTATTGCTGGCTTCGCTGGTCGTTAGCGCCGGGCTGAGCGCCCTGGGAGAATACATCAGCACAGCCTGGCCGCTGGCTGATCTCTGGCTGCAGTTGATCAACTTTGTGATCTCCTTCCTCGTGATCATGCTTCTCTTTGCCATGATCTTCAAATTTCTGCCGGAAGTAAACATCGCCTGGAAAGACGTCTGGCTGGGCGCAGCGGTGACATCCGCTCTCTTCAGCCTGGGCAAGTTTCTGATCGGGTTCTACCTCGGGCGCAGCGAGGTCGGGAACACATTCGGCGCGGCCGGCTCGCTCGCCGTCCTGTTGATCTGGATCTATTACTCTGCGCAGATCCTCTTCTTTGGTGCAGAGTTCACACAGGTGTATGCGAATCGCTATGGCTCGAAGATCGTGCCTGACCCGGATACGGTGAAGATTACAGAGCAGGAGCGGGCTGAAAAGGGTATCCCTCATCGGGGAACGATCGAAAAGGCAAACAGGTAACTGAAATAGATACATCGGGAAACCGGCCAGGTTGAGCTGCTCCAAAAGAAAGACCTGCATCTCTTTCGCTAGGGAAAGCCCTACTCTTCCACAGAACCATCCCCCATTGTTGGTTCATCCCGCAAAACTTAGAATGTCCCTGGATAAGTAAGTCGATTCAAACAATCATTAGTTTACCAATTGGAGGTTAGTATGGCTTCGAAAGTACGAACGCTGGAAGATCTATACATCGATCTGTTGAAGGATCTTTATAGTGCCGAAAAACAACTTACCAAGGCATTACCTAAAATGGCAAAGAATGCCCAATCCTCAGATCTGCGAAAGGCATTTGAGGATCACCTGAAACAGACGGAAAAACAAGCCGAACGCATTGAACGCATCTTTTCCGACCTGGAAGGTTCCCCGCGCGGCAAGAAATGCGTGGGCATGGAAGGTCTTGTTGAAGAGGGGAATGAAATCATGAAGGAAGCTGCCGATCCCGACGCGCTGGACGCCGGTCTGATCGCGGCTGCTCAAAAAGTGGAACATTACGAGATCGCCGGTTATGGCACTGCCCGCGCCTGGGCCCGTCACCTGGGGTACAACGACGCTGCCCGACTTCTGGAACAGACCCTCGAGGAAGAGTCGCTGGCGAATGAACTGCTGACCCGCATTGCAGAAAGCCACGTGAACATGGAAGCGCACTAAGAACATGGCGCTCTTTGATGGGAAAGTAGCCATCGTGACAGGCGGCAGCTCGGGGATCGGGGAGGCCGCCTGTCACTTGTATGCACGCGAAGGGGCGAAGGTAGTTGTCTCCGACATCGATGAAAAACGGGGCAATGACGTTTGCCGGGCAATTCAAAAAAACAAAGGGGAGGCCATCTTTGTTCGTGCTGATGTTTCGAATCCAAACGACTGCAAGTCCATGGTCGCTGAGACTCTGGAAAAATATGGAAGGCTGGATGTTGCCTTCAACAATGCAGGGATCGGCGGTGAGGCAAACCTCACCGCCGAACACAGTATTGAAGGCTGGCAGCAGGTCATTGCGGTGAATTTGTCCAGTGTGTTCTATTGTATGAAATACGAGATCCCGGCCATGTTGAAAGCGGGGGGTGGAGCCATTGTGAACATGGCTTCCATTCTTGGGCAGGTTGGGTTCGAGAACTCACCCGCCTATGTCGCTGCCAAACACGGGGTTGTTGGGCTGACCCGGACGGCTGCCCTGGAATACAGCAAACAGGGCATCCGGATCAATTCCGTTGGACCTGCTTTTATCCATACCCCGCTGATCTCCAGTCTTGAAGAAAACGAACAGGTTCGCGATATGCTCATTTCCCTTCACCCGGTGGGGCGCCTCGGCGAAGCGGATGAAGTGGCAGAACTGGTGATCTGGCTGAGTTCGGAGAAAGCATCGTACGTCATGGGTTCTTACTACCCGATAGACGGAGGCTATCTGGCGCGCTGATCTGTGGATACAGACATCCGCCCCGCGCGACGCTTCAGGCGACTCCCGCTAAACAAAAGGTCGCGCTTCCCGGACATGGATCTGCCCGGCATGGAGAAAGATGGAGTGGAGTGATGAAAAAACTTATCGGTGGTTTATTCAAAACACAGGAAAATGCCAACCTCGCTTATCAAGCCCTGGAGAAATCCGGATTCCCGAGCGAAGAGATCCACATGTTCGTGCATAAGCCCCGCGAGAGGACGGTTCGTTCTATGGACGTCCAAATTCAGGATATCGCCAGGAACGCTTTCATCGGCGGACTGATCGTCGGCGCCATCGGCGGTCTCCTGGGGTTCCTGATTGGCACAGGTATTCTTCCTTTCCCCGCGCTGAGGCCCGGGTCCGCAGATCCGTTTGCTGTGATGACCGCCATCGCCTGGGGCGTGGTCACAGGCGGGTTGACCGGCATCATCCTTGGGGTCGCCTCGAAACTGCTCCGTTCGCAGGAAAAAGCGGAAGTGATGACCCGGCAGATCGAGAAGCGCGGTGTGCTGGTCACCGTCAGCGTGGAGGATGCTCAAAGCGAGGCCAGGGCCAGGCGGGTGATGGAAGAGCATGCAGCGCTGGAAGTGGGCGATCCCTCCGAGAAGTGGGATCTGGAGGCGTGGTCGAGCCCAAACGAGAGGAATCCCTCTCTCAAAAATTTAGCAAATACGAGGTAGGAGGACTGCTCAACGAGGCAGATCCAGGACAGGAAAAAAATGAATACACGAGACGAAAACGTATCGGGGGATGTGGTGGATGCCCAGGCATTAACCAAAGCATTCGGAGAAGAGGTGGCTGTCGATTCCCTCACCTTAAAGGTTCCGCGCGGCTCTATTTTTGGTTTTATCGGTCCGAGCGGCTGCGGCAAGACGACGACCGTTCGGATGTTAACGGGCGTTCATAAGCCAACCTCAGGTCAGGTCAGCGTGCTTGGCAAAAACCCGATCAAGTTTTCAAAGTCAGATCGGGAAAAAATCGGCTATTTGATCCAGAACTTTGTTTTGTATCCGGAACTGACGGTCTGGGAAAACCTGAACTTTGCCGCCTCTTTTTACGGGGTCAGCCTTTTTAGAAGCCGCCGTTTGAACATGCTGCTCGATTTCGTCGAGTTGAAAGAGGACAAGAGGAAACTGGCGAGCGCACTCTCCGGAGGGATGAAGAGACGTCTCAGCCTGGCGGCCACGCTGGTGCATAACCCTGAACTGCTCTTCCTTGATGAACCCACCGCCGGGATTGACCCGCTCCTGCGACGAAAATTTTGGGATTATTTCAAGAAGTTGCAGGCCGAGGGACATACTCTGTTTGTCACTACGCAATATGTAGGCGAAGCTGCATATTGTGATCTGGTCGGGGTGATGTACGCAGGCAAACTCCTGATGGTCGAAACCCCGGAGGGTTTGCGCAAAAAAGCCTTCGGCGGCGAGATCGTTCAGATCAAAACCGCTGAAGTCATCCGGTACGAAAACAGGAATAATCTGGAACGTCTGCCTTTCGTGCGCGGCAAGATCATCATCATGAACGATCAGGAGATCGAAGTCATCGTTGACGAAGCCAGCACTGCGATCCCGGAACTGATGGAAGCCTGCCGGGGAGAGGGGTTGACGATCGAAACGATCGAAGAAATCCTGCCGCCGTTTGACGATGTGTTTGTGCGCCTGATTGAAAAGGAGAATGGCAATGTTTAAGTTCCTGATTCGCATTTCTTCGTTCATCAGCAAGGAATTAACAGAGATCCTGCGCCAGCCCAAACTGATCCTGACGCTGGTACTGGGCCCGTTTTTGATCATGTTCCTGTTCGGGCTGGGCTACCCGGATCAAAACCGTGTGTTACGAACCCTCTATGTGGCCGAAGATCCCAACTCGCTGCAAGGGGATCTGAAAGTGATCACTGAATCGATCAGCCCATCGATCGTGAATCAGGGAGTGGAAAGTGATGAGGAGTTGGCGCTCGCCAAACTTGCCTTGAATCAGACAGACCTCGTGATCGTCGTCCCCGGGAATGCGCTCGAAACGGTTCAAAATAACCAGCAGGCGGAATTCGTTATTTACCATAATGAAGTGGACCCCTTCCAGATCGCATACATTCAAACCGTGGCGAGGATCTATGTGGATGAGGTCAACGGCCGCCTCCTGCAATCCGTGGCGGAACAGGGCCAGGCGGATGCAGGCGATGTGCAAACGAGCCTGGAGAATGCTCTCGAAAAGACACGCGCGCTGAAGCAAGTCGTCCCACCAGGAGATACGAACACAGCCAGCCAGGTAGACGACCTGGAAAAGGATCTCACCACAGCCAATGAACAACTCACTGCATTCCGGTCTGTCGGATCTTCTGTTTTAATCAATCCCTTCACGGCAGAGACAAATTCCCTGTCGGATATCATATTCACACCTACCGAGTTCTTTGCCCCGGCTGTGATTGTCCTGCTGTTGCAGCATTTATCGATCACGTTCGCATCTTTGTCGATCGTCCGGGAACGCCGCTCAGGGATCATCGAGTTATTCAGGGTGGCGCCCATTACTGCCTTTGAAACATTGATCGGAAAATTCCTCAGTTACCTGCTATTCGAAATAGTACTGGCTGGGGTGATCACCGCTCTGGCCGTCTGGGTATTAAAAGTTCCTATGTTCGGTCGCTGGGAGGATTACGCTCTCGTGGTCGTCATCCTGCTTTTTACCTCCCTGGGCGTTGGCTTTCTTATCTCGCTGATTTCGCAAACAGATACCCAGGCCGTCCAATATTCGATGCTGCTGCTTTTGGCAAGCATCTTCTTCAGCGGTTTTTTCCTCGACCTGCGGTTGATGTGGGAACCGATGAAAATCCTGGCGTGGTCCCTGCCTGCTACGTATGGTATTCAAATGCTGCAGAACGTTATGTTGCGTGGAGCTTCCGCGCCGTTCATGCTGCTTCAGGGACTCACCTTGATCGGAGCAGGACTCTTCCTGATCAACTGGCTCATCTTGAGACGCCGGATGGAAGGTCAATACTCCTGAAAAGTATCGGTCGTCTGATTGACAAGACGCTGCAACCGAGCGAGCAAGCGCCTGCTTTCCCGGCTGCGTGAATGCTGCAAACGCCTTTTCAATTCCAAAAGGCGTTTTCGAATATCACTCACCTGCTCCGACATT
>DASTJG010000520.1:0-7236 GCA_035716785.1 Anaerolineales bacterium | reverse complement strand
GTTGTTGAGCACGCCGATCCTGAATCCCCCTCAGGTTGGCATTTTGGGTTTGCACAAAATCGAGGAGCGGCCGATCGCGCTGAACGGGCAGGTTGTGATCCGGCCGATGATGTATGTGGCGCTCAGTTACGATCACCGCATCGTGGATGGGCGTGAGGCGGTCCAGTTCCTGGTTCACATCAAACAGGTGCTCGAAGACCCGGCCTGGATGCTGGTGGGAGGATAAAACTTCAAAAACCTAACCACGGAGTCACTGTCCCCTAAAGGGGATAATAAAGTCACGGAGTTTTTATTCTCTCAGTGTCTCCGTGACTCAGTGGTTCAAAATGGATTTTACAGTTCTTATACTTTTTCCACGGGCGCTTTGTCGCGTGTCCAGTTCGTCAACCCGCCCGCCAGGACGACTTCGATCATGCGCGGGAACAGGTTGTGACTCACGACAAACTTGAGTTTTTTCTTTGGAACGCTCAAGATCAGGGGCCGGTCATTCACGCTTCCAGCCAATTGTTCACGTGCATTCTCCATGACAACCACATCCCCAAGTTCCAGGCGGTCGTATAGGGACGGATCTTCAAAGATCACTGGCAGGATCCCGAAGTTCACCAGGTTCATACGATGGATACGCGCGAAGCCTTTGGCAATGACCATACGCAACCCCAGATAACGCGGGGCAATGGCGGCGTGCTCGCGGCTGGAACCCTGACCATAATTTTCCCCGGCGATGATGCAGTGACTACCGGGAGGCGTCTGTTCGAGGGCACGCCGATCGTAGGTCGGATCGATATTTTCAAACACAAACTCACTGATCTTAGGAATGTTACTGCGATACGGCAAGACTCGTGAACCAGCAGGCATGATCTCGTCGGTGGAAATGTTATCACCCACTTTCAACAGGATTGGCATTTCCAGACGATCCGGGAGGATATCCATGGATGGCAATGCCTGAATGTTGGGACCTTTCACCAGTTCGACCCGGCTGGCTTCCTCTTCCGGCAGCGGCGGGACAAACATCTTTTTATTTAGAATGTGCTTCCTGGGGATCCTGACCTTTGGATAAGGAATTCCCAGTTCACGCGGGTCGGTGATCACGCCAGTCAACGCGGAAGCGGCCGCTGTTTCCGGGCTGCACAAATAAACCTTGTCCTCGATTGTCCCGGAGCGGCCGGGGAAGTTGCGCGGCACCGTCCGCAAGCTGACCTTCCCGCTGGCAGGCGCCTGCCCCATGCCAATGCATCCATTGCAACCTGCCTGGTGCAGACGGGCACCCGCGTGGACCAGGTGATTCATTTCTCCTTCGTCGAGCAATTCTTCCAGCAACTGGCGGGAGGTTGGATTGATATCGAAGGAAATATGGTCAGGAATCTTGCGATCCTTCACTATCTGGGCAACGATCGCAAAGTCACGGTATCCTGGATTGGCAGAGGAACCGATATACGACTGATAGATCGGCATCCCAGCCAACTCGCGGACCGGGGCAACCGCATCCGGACTGCTGGGCTTCGCGATGAGCGGCTCGAGTGTGGAAAGATCGATTTCCTCATAGCGGTCATATCCCGCGTCCGGGTCGGCGACCAGTTCCGTCCAATCCTCGCCGCGCTCATGTTCACGCAAAAATGTGTGCACCTCGCCATCCGAAGGGAAGACCGTGGTCGTCGCACCAAGCTCCGTCCCCATATTAGCGATGACATGTCGATCCATCGCGGATAATTCTTTCAGCCCGGGACCGTAATATTCGATGATGTGCCCAAGCCCACCTTTCACGGTATGGCGGCGCAGCATTTCAAGAATAATGTCTTTGGCGCTGATCCAGTCGGGAAGCTTGCCGGTAAGTTTGACGCCCCAGATCTTTGGCATGGTCAGATAAAAAGGATGCCCGGCGATCGCCATGGCCACATCCAGTCCGCCCGCGCCGATCGCCAGCATCCCCAGCGAGCCCGCGGCAGGTGTGTGACTGTCCGAACCTAGCAGAGTCTTGCCAGGCTTGCCAAAATGCTGCATATGCACCGGGTGACTGACCCCGTTGCCGGGCCGGCTGAACCAAATTCCGAAACGTTGAGCCGCACTTTGTAAAAAGAGATGATCATCAGGATTCCTGTGATCAGCCTGGATCAAGTTATGGTCCACATACTGAACCGAGACCTCGGTCCGCGCCCGCCGCAAACCCATCGCTTCCAATTCAAGCATGACCAGAGTGCCGGTCGCATCCTGGGTCAACGTCTGGTCGATGCGAATCCCGATCATCTCCCCAGGGATCATTTCCCCTTCGAGGAGATGGTTTTTGATGAGTTTTTGAGAAACATTAAGAGCCATAGGATTAAATCAGTGCAGTTGTGATCTCGATCTTGAGACCATTTCGTAAAAGGTTCGACACCGGGCAGCCCTGATCTGCTTCCCTGACAATTTGTTCGAACCTCGCTTCATCAATATCCGGCACTTCGCAGCGCACATGCAGGCGCATTTTCGATATCTGGGGCACTCCACTACCCAGAGTAAATGTACAAGTTGCGGTCGTCTCTGTTTGCACGAGGGTGAAGCCATTTTTCGTCAGCGTATTAGCAACTGCCATGCTGAAACAGGCGGCATGTGCCGCAGCGATCAATTCCTCAGGGTTAAATCCCACTTTATCTTCAAAACGAGTTTGATAACTATAAGGCAATTCAAAAAGCGCCTTGCTTTCTGTGCTGATCAATCCGTTCCCGGTTTTCAAGTCGCCGGTCCAAAGCACCCCTGCCTTTCGGTCGAATTCTGCCATTTTTAAGTTCCTTTCTTACCCTTAAATTCCATATCATTCCAAAGAAGCATTCTTCCGCTAAAAAGATCATGTGGTAATCAGCGTCCTCTTCTTGTCTGTGATCGCCTTTATCAAGGCATCATACGACTTTGCAAAATCTTCCACGCCTTCATCAAGCAGGTCTTGCGTCACATCATAGAGGTTGATGCCCAGTTCCGGCAAGCTGTCAAGTTGGAGTCGAGCCTCCTCCAGGTCCGTTTCCAGGGTCAGTTTGACCACACCATGATCCATGAATTCCTCCAGTGTTTTAGGAGGGATGGTATTGACTGTATTTGGACCGATGAGATTGTCGACATACATAACATCAGGATACTCCAGATTCTTCGTGCCCGTACTTCCATATAGAACCCGCTGGGCCCGCGCACCTTTCTCTGCCAGCCGCTGCCAACGCTCGCTTTGGAAGTATTCCTTAAAGTGTTGATATGCCATTTTTGCATTCGCGATCCCGATCACCCCTTCGAGGGATTTTGCCCTGGGCGTCACGAAAGTATCCAGCATCTTGTCCACTTTGCCGTCCAGCCGGCTGACAAAGACGGATGCAACCGAAGCGATCTGTCTGAGCCCGTAGTTCTTTGCCGCGCGATTTTCCATTGCAGTGAGATAGGCTTCCGCGATCTGGTCGTACTGTGATAGCGAAAACATCAAGGTGACATTGATATTAATGCCCTCTTCAATTAATTCCTGAAATGCCGAAACACCTTCCTGCGTCGCCGGAACTTTGATCATCACGTTGGGCCGGTCTACGCGGCTGAACAAACGGATCGCCTCATTGACGGTACCCTGCTGGTCGTGCGCGAGGTGCGGGTTGACCTCCAGACTAAAGTAACCATCGTTCCCATCCGTCTCGTCGAAAACAGGGCGAAGGACGTCAGCAGCCCTTCTGGCATCCTCCACGGTTAATTCTTCATAGATCTCCTCCGATGACTTCCCTAACAAGGCCAGCCTTTGAATCGCGTCATCGTACTCACTCGTACCTGCGATCGCTTTTTCGAAGATGGAGGGATTGGAGGTGATGCCACGCAAGCCTTTGTTTATGTAAGCTTGTAACCCGCCAGAGGTGACGAAAGAGCGGCGGGTGTAGTCCAGCCAAACAGATTGCCCCACGTCGGCCAAAGTATGCAATTTTGTCCGAGTCATAACTTGTACTCCATTGGTTAATTTGAATGAACACAGAGCGAATTTGGCACACAAAATTTCTTTGGAGTATGCATCGTATACAGAGCCAGGATATAAATTGGGATATATCCCGGCCGCCAAAGAGACCAACTGGCATCGGTCAGAAAAGTAATGACACTGGGTTTAACTGAACAGAAGAAGTACTTGTTACGCTGTATGGAGGTGTGGGGTATATCAGAAGGGCCAGATATTCGCCTCGCTGTAATTTCGACCTGCATAAAGGACGATGCTCCACTCTTTTTAGGATATATCCTCATTTGTATCCATTCCCTGTTCCTTTATCTATGGAATTTTCCTGGCCGGCATGCTATCCTTGCAGTAGAAAATTATCGAGACAAGAAGAGAGCAAGTAATTACTATGTCTACAAAACGTGTCATCCTGGCGAACGATTCGCGCCTGTTACGAGAAATGCTGCACCGCGTGATTAGCAAGGCGGGTGGTCTGGAAGTCGTGCAGGAAATCTCCGATCATAATGAACTCCCTGCTGCAATTGAACAGTTCAGCCCGAAATGGATCATCGTCTCTTCACCTATCAACCATGGCAGGTATAGCTGGATAGATGCATGTATGGCACAGTACCCATCCGTACAATTTGTTCTCCTTTCGCCCGGGAATAGAAGCATCAAAATGAAATACCACACATCCTATGAAGATATAACGAATTTCTCGCTTAAGGATTTCATCCATGTCCTTGAAAAGGACATACAACACACCCAATGAACCAGGAGATCCTTGAAACATCATGCATATAAAAGAGTTTTATCAAAACATCGACCATCTCAGCGGGGATCGCTTCAGCATTTTGAAACATGCCATTAGAACTTTTACAGATAAACAGGCTGCCCAAGCTTCAGCCAGCTTAGCCTACTACACACTTTTTTCGATCTTCCCGCTTCTGCTGGTTTTTGTTGCCATAGGAAGCTACTTTCTCGACAGCGATCAAGTCTTCCAGGCAGTGACCCAGGTTGTCCAGCAGGCTCTCCCAATCTCAACACAGGTCATCAATGAAAACCTGCGTCAGGTGCTGGAAGCACGTGGAACAGCCGGAATCTTCAGCCTGGTGGTCCTGCTCTGGTCTGCTTCCGGGATGTTCACCAATCTGGCGTACAACATCAACCTGGCATGGCCGCGTGCCTCCCGTCGCAGTTTTCTGCAAAACCGCCTGGTCGGTCTATGGATGATCCTGGGCCTGATCGGGTTGATTGTTTTGTCGCTCATCCTAAGCTGGATTACAAGCAAACTTCCGTTTACAGATGTTGCACGCGCCTCTCCTCTCCGTCTGATCCTGCTGAGGCTGATTTCAGGCTTTGCCTCCTGGCTTACGATTTTTCTAGTGTTTCTAACGCTCTATCGCTGGATCCCCTCTCTGCGCGTCAGATGGAGCGCCACGTTCTGGGGTGCGTTGATCGCTTCCCTGGCATGGAAAGCTGCCACCGCTGGCTTTGCCTGGTATCTGAACAGCAGCTTTGGGCAGTATCAATTGGTTTACGGATCGCTAGGGGCGATTGTGGCGTTTTTATTTTTGATCTATACCATTTCACTAATTACGCTATTTGGAGCACATCTCAGCGCAGCCATTGAAAGCTGGGAAAAAGACAAGGTCAATGTTGCAGATGCCTAAATTCTGACTAGAAAGGAGCACTCAGATGGACATTTTAAATCCAGCTGATTTGAGGACCTTGATCGCTCAACAGGGAAAGTGGGCTGTTTCTTTATATATGCCAACCCACCGAGTAGGGCGGGAGCAACAACAGGACCCAATCCGCCTCAAGAATTTACTGGCCGAGGCGGAGACAAAACTTCTGGCAAATGGACTCCGTCGGCCCGAGGTCGAGAAACTGATGCGACCGGCAGAGGAACTGTTATGGCGAGATAATTTCTGGCGTCAGCAAAGCGATGGGCTGGCGATATTTATCACCAACGATTTTTCTGTGATTTATCGTTTCCCGGCTGAATTTGAAGAACTTTTGGTCATCGCGAATAGTTTCCATATCAAGCCCCTGTTATCCTTGCTCGGTAGAGTCGGAAAGTTTTACATCCTGGCCCTCAGCTTGAACAACGTTCGCCTGTTCCAGGCAACGCCAGATGCGATCGGTGAGATCGAATTGAATTTTCCAACCAGTATGGACGAAGCATTATGGATGGATGAACCCGAAAAGTTCCTGAATGTACGCACAGGCACGCACGCTGGAAACGGATCACAGGGCGGAGCAGGGATCTTCCATGGGCATGACCCTGCCGATGAACAGAAAACGAATATTTTGCGTTTTTTCCGAACGATCAATCAAGGACTCAGCACGCTGATCGAAGACAAGACCGTTCCAATGATCCTGGCGGGAGTAGATTATCTCCTGCCCATCTTCCGTGAAGTCAATACCTATCAGAATGTGCTGGAAGACAATATGACAGGAAATCCAGACAGGGAAAACCCTAAGGAACTGCACGAACAAGCCTGGAAAATCGTTCGGCCGGTTTTCGAAGAAAGCCAGAAGAAGGCGTTGGAGAAATATGAGCAATTAAGTGGGCAGCAAAGTGCTCAGGCGACCAGTGACTTGAACACAGCCATAAAGGCCGCCAGGTTCGGACAGGTGGAAACATTATTTGTTCCATTGGGTACGCAGATCTGGGGAAGATATGATGAGACAAGCAACAGGGTAATCCTGGATCCGGGGGCCAGCCCAGAAAATGAGGACCTGCTCGATTTCGCGGCGTCCGAAACGATTTTGAATTCCGGGCAGGTCTTCGCCGTCCCGCGCGAACAGCTGCCGGGCGGCGGTGACCTGGCGGCGATCCTGCGCTATGCGGTCCAACCACCCTGAAAGTGGGGCTAAATTTGTACCCCGCCAATCAGTGATTTAGTAGAGAAAGGACAATAAAATTATGAATGAGCCGATTTATAATCTACAACACCAAATCCAGGCAGCGTTTCTGGATGACCCTGACACGAGAAATTACGGGATCGAGGTCTTGGACAACAATGGCATTATCACCCTCAGCGGGGCTGTCTCGACTCATGCTGCCAGGGACAGAGCGGAGGAACTCGTGCGCAGCATGGAAGGTGTAACGAGTGTAATCAATGAAATAGATGTTGTCTAACATCGCTAAGGACAAATGACCAAACCAAAAACGCAAAAAGCTTATCCGGAATATGGCTTTTGGAGCGGAGCATTATTTGGAACCCTAACAGGCATGGCTTCGCTGCTTACCTTTCAATATCTTTTTGGAATTCTGCGCCGCCCGCGTCTGATCTCCAAGGCGATCCTTTTGG
>DASTJG010000519.1:0-4294 GCA_035716785.1 Anaerolineales bacterium | reverse complement strand
TGGACTGTTGATCCCTGGGGCATTTCGAATATTTCCAATCTCGATCGTTGCCGGCTTGGGCCCTCCACTACTCTATCTGACAGCGACCGCTACTCAGCATCGTTCTGTACTAAAGCGATTGAAAACATTTCCCCTGCTTGTCATCGTGGGGCTTGGGTTATCTCTCAGCACCACCGTCGCTGTACTGGAGGGCTTGTTCAGTACCGGCGGGGCGTTTATCCGTACACCGAAGCTCAACCTGAGCGACAGACGAAAAGGACAGAAAAGGATAGACCGCGCTTATGTAGCACCCCTCAGCTCGATGGTCTGGATGGAGATCATCCTGGGCATTTACGCCCTGGTGACAGGGCTCGTGCTGGCACCGTACATCGGTTGGGGCATTGTTCCCTGGATGGTGATCTACATGCTGGGCTTCTTCTATATTGCGGGATTGAACCTCATCCAGCACAGTATCGAAGCGAACTAAGAGGTTTGACATTTTCCTAACAGACATCCGATGACGTGGCAACATCGGATGTTTTTCGTTTTTGATAAGTCAAGTGATAGGAAACCAGGGTTACGCTCTACCCCTGCCCATATGATGGGCTTATAATTTACTTGTCAGCGTATTACATCTGTGAATATTTAGATGGGCAAAAACAAAGAGGAACTGCCTTATGGACAACTTGGAACTCACTCAACTCTATGTCGAAATCTCTGCCAGTGATGCCACGGAAGAAGATATTGACCGCATGACGCGCCAATTGCTCTCGGAATTGAAGGAAACTGATGTTGAAGCGGCAGAGCTGCTGAAGGGTAGAGACGCTCCAAAAGGCTCTAAAGGTGATCCAACCACGATAGGTTCTATCTTGATATCAACTTTACCTGCTGCCCTCCCCGTAGTTGTGGCACTCGTCCAGGCATGGACAGCGCGCGGACAGGGACGAACCGTGAAATTCAAAGGCAAGGTAGGCAAACAAATGGTGGAATTCGAGGGTCCACCCGAAGAATTACGAAAACTCCTTGATACACTCGAAAAGGGAAAGCAGAAAAAATGAGTGGGAAGTTTGCACTGATTATCGGCAATACAGAATACACTGATCCAGGTCTGGCACAACTCGCCGCGCCTGGCAAGGACGCGGAAGACTTTGCACGCGTCCTTAAAGATCAAGCTATGTGTGCGTTCGATGATGTCAGAGTTTTATCGAATCCATTTTCCTCTTCCGTTATCGAGACCATTGATGAATTTTTCGATCAGAAGAAACCCGATGACTTACTAGTTTTATATTTTTCCGGTCATGGGGTCCGCGATGAACTCGGCGCGTTATATCTGGCTGTCCGGAACACAAACCGATTTCGCTTACGCTCCACAGCTGTCAAGTCGGACTTTATACGTGAGGCAATGGACCAAAGCCGATCGAGGCGCCAAGTACTTATCCTCGACTGCTGCAACAGTGGTGCGTTCGCACAAGGGACAAAAGCGGCCACCGGTGTAAGCATTGGAACTGCATCCGCGTTTGAAGCCGGCTACGGTCGCGTCATCCTGACGGCCAGCGATTCCACCCAATTCGCCTGGGAAGGCAATCGGGTGATCGGGGATACGGATAATTCGCTTTTCACCCATTTCCTGGTGAAAGGACTGGAAGGTGAAGCAGACTTAGATGGCGATGGGCACATCACTGTGGATGAACTATACGACTATGCTTATGAGAACGTAAAACTTGCCACCCCCAAGCAGACACCATCGAAATTCTCAAGCAAACAGCAGGGAGAGATCATTCTGCGCCAGATCACGCGTATTGAAGATATCAAACCTGTGTCCCTGCCTGATGACTTGATTGAAGCCACCGAAGACTCACGTACATTTGTACGTGAAGGAGCGGTACAACAATTAGAAAACCTGCTCAAGGGTAAAAACCTTGGTTTGGCGCGTTCGGCCAGAGAAACATTGGAACGAATAGAAAAAGAAGACGACAGTCGCCGCGTGTCTCAGACTGCAACACAGGCATTGGCATCCATTCGTCAAGCAGAACAATTAGCGCTCCAGAAAGCTGAAGAAGAGCGCTTGGCGGCCAAAAATGCTGATGCTCAACAGAGAACTAAGCAAGATGCTGAGCACCTTCTCGAACAAAAGCAACGCACTGAGACAGAGCAGAAAGCAGAACGTCTCGCTGTTCTAAAGGCTAAAGAGGAACGTTTGACGCCTGAAAAAGAGTCTGCTGAACCGACCGCTGAGACTCAAGAAGCCGAGAATTTACCGGCCGGCAAGGTCAACATTGACATGATAATAGGAAGGCTTAAGTCGGTTTTTGTCTTCGACCTGAAGCGACAAAGACCGAAACCCATTTTTGTGGCAGCCGGTCTGACTGCTTTGCTTATTGTTATGTGGATTTCCCTGCCCCAGCTGGTGTTTCTATCATCAAATTCGGCTTCTGAGCAGGAAATCTTCTCTGCTACTCCCAGTGTGAAAGTAATGAACGTTGATTTTACAGCTACCAGCTTGTCTCTGAATGGCATAGCCTTTGATTTAGATGTCAAAACAAACTCCCTTTCACAAAATCAGCCGTATCAGGTAATCGTGTATCTTCGACGCGCCAACAGTGCGGATTTAAAAGCCTCAAGATCATTTGCAACTATGATTAGTCCTTATATTGCAAAGGATGGGACAGTTTCCGTTTACACTAATCTGGTACCTTCCCACACTAATTCAATGTGGCATGTTAAGTTATTTATGCCTTACTTTGCCATTGGAGCAAGTGACTTGCCTGATGGAACATCCCCTCTCGTATTCTATGTTGAACTATACGACAAAGATTTTGATCGGCTTGCGGCTTCGTCATCGATCCCGTTCACGTATACAAGGTAAGCAGATATCGGGGTCCTTTTGGATCAATTGTAGATTAAGTAGAGTTTGAACTCCGTTGTTCAATCTGCAGTCATGACGATTGCAAATCGTCTAAGAGTGGGTAATAATAATCAAAAGACCCTACTTGCTTTTCCTGGTCACCTTTTTACTCGCAGGTTTCTTGATCGGTGTTTCCTTTTTCGAGGTCGATTTTTTCGTCACCTTAAGAACAGGCTTCGATTTGGTCGTGGCCCTTTTCTTTGTGGCGGTTTTCTTTCCCTTTGAAGAAGATATTTCCACTTCTTTCTTCTTACCTTTTTCTTTTTTCTTGACAGCCAGCTTTTTGTCACCCTTTGACACAGCCCTGGTTCGCGGTGCAATACTCTTGGCCTTCTTGCGTGGCTTTTTCACCTTTGGTTCTTCTTCAACTTCATCCTTCTCGCTTCTTCCCTCTTTCTCCACGCCAAACATCTCCTCCCACTTCCCCTGCATCGACTCTACCCCCGCGCCGTTCAAGGCCACATGAATGTCGCGCCACCTTTCATCGTCTACAAATTGCCAGTCCATGAAGACATGATGCTGGTAGGCGTGCAAATCGAGGTATAACCCTTTTTGCCAGAATTCCTCGCAGGGGCGGATGTATTCCAGGTGCGTGACGTAATCTTTGAAAATGACATAGCCTTCGAATGGCAGGCTGAGCGCCTCAGCAAGAGATTTCTGGCGCAAGTCGCCTGTGCCCTTGTCGAGGTATGCGGCGGACGTCCTGATCCAGCCGCGCGTGTCGGCGAAACGGTTGTGATAGATGACCAGCCCGCGTTCGTCGTTGTGGACGTTGGAATAGGCGAACACGTTCTCGTCCACGCCGCCATCGGAGCGGTACAGGTCGTAGAGGAAGAACTGCTCCACGCCTGCGAACAGGTAGCGGCGGTGCAGGATTGGGAAGATCTTCCAGGCGTGCCCGCCGATGAGCGCCTCGTCGGGAGTCTCGTCCCACTTGGGCTTACGGAACTCCATCCCGTATTTTTCGCGCAAGCCTTCGACCTGTCCGTGACCGAACATCGGCAGCCCTGGCAGGGTGGCGAGCACAGTCGCGACGCCGAAGTATTTGTCGCCGTTGCCAAATTGCTCGATGGCGGTTTTCTCATCGGGGTTGTTCATGAAGTTGACGTAACGCTTGAGGATCTGCGGATCGTACTCGAGCGTGTTCTTGATCGCCATACGATACTTGGCATTGTCCTCGTCACGCAGCATGTGCATGAACGCTGAATTGTAAACACGGTGCATTCCCAGCGTGCGGACGAAGTATCCCTCGAGCAGCCAGAACGCCTCGGCGAGCAGCAGCGTATCCGGCACTTCGGCCGCGACGCGGTCTACAACCTCGCGCCAGAACTCGTTCGGGATCGCGGCATCGAATTCGGCGCGCGTCATGCCATGTTCCGCGCGCGAAGGGATCGCTCCACCCGAACCCGG
>DASTJG010000518.1:0-4229 GCA_035716785.1 Anaerolineales bacterium | reverse complement strand
TTTGGGTTTGTAGACCGGGAGAGAAGCTTCGACGGTCTCTGGCGGGGGAGCTTCCTGCAGGGTTTGGTAGGACCGGACCAAAAGCTCGCGCGTATTCGTGCGCGCCAACGCGGAAATGGTCATCAACTCGACGTTTAGCTCTTGGAACTTCTTCTGGATATCCGTGAGCCGTTCCTGGACATCGGGCTGGTCGATCTTGTTGAGCGCCACGATCTGCGGTTTCCTGGCGAGGTTCGGGTCGAAGAGCGAAAGCTCGGAGTTGATCTGGCTGTAGTCTGCGATTGGGTCTTCGGACAGTCCGTCCAGCAAATGGATCAGGACGCGCGTCCGCTGGACGTGGCGCAAAAAGTCGTGACCGAGCCCCGCGCCCTGCGCGGCGCCCTCGATCAGCCCGGGGATGTCTGCCAGCACGACCGTCGTATCCTCGTCGATGTTCGCGACGCCGAGGTTCGGCTCAAGCGTAGTGAAGGGATACGGCGCGATCTTTGGTTTGGCGTTCGTCAGTACCGAGAGCAGCGTGGACTTGCCCGCGTTCGGGACGCCGATCAGCCCGATGTCGGCGATCAGCTTGAGTTCCAGTTTGAGGCGCTTTTCCTGGGCAGGTTCGCCTTTTTCCGCGGTGCGCGGCACCTGGTTGCGTGAGGTCGCAAAATGCTGGTTGCCGCGTCCGCCGCGCCCACCTTTGAGCACGGTCAGTTTTTCGCCCGGCGTGGTCAGATCGCCGATCAGTTCCCCGGTATCCGCGTCGAAGAGCATCGTACCTGGCGGCACATGGATAACAAGGTCGTTTCCATAGCGCCCCGACATTTGTGATGGTCCGCCCCTGATGCCGTCCTCCGCCTTGAACTTTTGATTCTGACGAAACGAGGAAAGTGTATTCAACGTATGCTTGACTTCGAAGATGACGTCGCCGCCTTTGCCGCCGTCGCCGCCATCGGGTCCGCCGCGCGGGACGAACTTCTCACGGCGGAAGTGCACCATGCCGTCGCCGCCTTTGCCTGATCTAACGTGGATGACTACCTGGTCTATAAACATGCATTCATTATAAACGACGCCTTCCATCCTGCGCCCGAAGTGATGGATGGGAGAGTGGCTGGGCTATAATATTCCCTGTTACTTTTTGGGTCTTCATTGCAACATACCATTAGGACTTTTACATGAACGCGCGTCTTCGCTGTCTAATCGTTTTCCTGTTCCTCTTTGGGGGAATCTTTTTGCCTGCACACGTTCTTGCCGGACCTTCGGACCTGCCTCCGCTCCAGGAGGAGACTGCTACCGAGGAGCCTGCTACCCAGTCGTCAGAAGAGGGCACGCCGACGCCTGCCGCGCTCTACCCCGTAGACATTATCAACGCGGTCAACGACTTACGCATCCAGAATGGATTACCTGTGTTGGCTGTCCATCAGGTTTTGATGGACGTTGCCGCGCAAACGGCGAATGCACTCGCCGCGACGGAAGGCGCCGCGGGGCATTATCGTCCCTGCGATTTGACACTGGGGCAGATGCTGCTCATGAGAGGGTTTGCTCTTTGGGGCGACCTCTCGCAGGACGGTTATCGTTCTGAAAACTGGGTGACAGCCGATACCGTCGAGCAAGCCATCTCATTTTGGTCAAGCGATGAATTACATCTTGACACTATGCTTGACCAAAATCGCAGTCATATCGGCGCGGCGGTGGCGATCGGAGATCAGGTGTACATGGTGATTGTCACTGCCCTGCAAACACCCTCTGGCAAGATGCAATGGGGTGCAGAGGTTCACCTGACCCAGGCTGCCGATGTACAGGCTGCCTGTACAGGCTTATCCACGCAGAGGGCGGAAATGGGCGACCTCTCGCAGTATTCTGTTCCCGTCGTGCGCAGCACCGCCCGCCCGGATGGGGATGTGATCCATGAAGTAAAATACGGGCAGACGCTTTGGAGTATCGCCATTGATTATGGCACGACCATCGAGCAGATCAAGCGGCTGAACAATCTCACGTCGGATACTGTTGTGCCCGGCTGGACGTTGCTGGTCGTCAAGGGAGCGACCCAACCTGCACCTTATACTGCGACCTTTGCCTTTGAGCCAGTCAAACAGGATCTTTCCACGCCGACACCCTGGATTACTCCCATGCCGACATGGACCGCGACATCTCCGCCCGTAGCGGCAGGGCAATTCATCAGGCAGAACAGTACGGTTGTGGTTGCCTTTGTCATCAGCTTTTCCGTACTGGTTGCAGCCATTGTGGGGTTTGGAAAAAAGAAAGAACAAATGTAACTGGCACGCAGATTTTTGGGGTGAGAAATTTGGGCTTTCGTTAGCGTAAGCCTTACGATTTTGTTTTCCTGTCCTTGAACGTCATGAATAATAGGGGAAAACCCGTATTGTTTGACAAATATGAGCAGGTATAACTTCCCATTATGAACAAAAACGATCATTTCGACAGGCTTTCACCTTACCAACCGGGCGTATTTTTGATCATTAACCGGCAGGTCATCCCTTTAATGAAAACTGTTACAACGCTGGGGCGGCAGTTGGAGAATGATATCGTTTTTCACGAGGAATTCCTTTCCCGTTTTCACGCTGAAATCGTTTATGAGAATGGGAAGTATGTTCTATACGACAAGGACTCAACCAGTGGGACATTTGTGAATGGCAGAAGTATCGATCGTTGTGTGCTCAATTCGGGAGATCTCATTTCACTGGCAAACATCTATATCATGTTTGTAAATAATGGTCCCAGCATTGCCGGGAAATCGGCAGGCACAACGCAAAGTCTACACAATGGCACGTTGCCCGGACGAGAACAATCGCATGGATAACCCTTCTACCATTCTGATCATCGATGATGAGCCGGCTCTGCTGCTCGGGCTGGCAGCCAAGATCAAACGCCAGGGATATCAGGTGGTCACTGCCTCTAATGGTAGTGAAGGGATGCAAAAGGCCAGAGAGGTATCGCCTGATCTTATTCTTTCGGACGTCATGATGCCGCCTCCCAATGGATTTGAGTTGCGCAGGTTGATGGGACAGGATCCACAGCTTGCATCCATACCATTTATCTTTTTGACGGCCCGCAATGGGGTGGAGGATCGTGTCAGCGGGATACGTGATGGCGCCGATGATTACATTACCAAACCGTTCGTGACCGATGAATTGTTTGCTCGTATCGAGGCAGTCCTGCGGCGGGTGAAAGTGGCACAGGACCGCGGGCGCGAGGAAGCTCGGGAGCAGGCGCAGCAGGACATGGAAAAACTGAAGCGGGAAATCCTTCAAAACTTCCATCACGAAATGCGCACACCGTTATCCAATATCATTATGCCGCTGGAACTGGTGGTCAACAATAAATTCGAAGATCCGCAGGAGCAGGTTCAATTCCTTCGTGCAGCGTTATCCAGCGTTGACCGGCTCGAATCGCTCGTGACCGATTTCATTCTGCTGACCAATATTGACCATGGCGATCTCAATCGGATTCGCCAGCGCATCGACCTCAACGATCATATCCTTTTGCCACTCCAAAAGAGACTGGCGCGTTATAAAACAAAGGAATTGGAATTTGTCCATGAAATAAAAGGTCACGGAGAGATCACAGCTCCACGCCGGGAATTCATCCATGCTCTGGTACACCTTTTGGATAACGCCTTCAAGTTCAGTCCAGACAGCGGACGGGTAAAACTCACTTTGGAAACAGGCACAGGTGGCGGTGCCGTGATCCTGGTGGAAGATCAGGGACCTGGTATCCCGGTGGACTTAAGGGAAAAAGTCTTTGAACGTTACTACCAGATCAGCCAAGGTGACAGCCGCGAACATGATGGACTGGGAGTTGGACTGTTCATTGCCCGGGCAGTTTTTTTGAACCTGGGTGGGAGCGTTACCTTTTTGAATGGCTCGAACGGATGCCGTGTACAGGCCGTCCTTCCCGATATCCGGCCCGAAGATGTTTTATATGGATAGAGAAACCATTCCCTTGTTGGACCCTGAGTCCACCGCAAGAATGCGCGCCGCCTTAAAAGCGGGCAAAAACAAAAAATGGGGAGATGACCTGCACTATCGCGCGTTGTTCGAACAGACCAGTGAATGTGTTTTCATCATCGGGTTGGATTTTTGTTATCTCGCTGCAAACCAGCAGGCCCTGCGGCTGCTCGGCTATGAAGAAGATGAGCTGGTCGGGATGCCGGTCAGGGAAGTGATGTCGCAGGATGATTCTCTCGGGCACGAATCGTTGTTCATCGATGACGAATCCAACCTCTA
>DASTJG010000517.1:0-8903 GCA_035716785.1 Anaerolineales bacterium | reverse complement strand
ATTTCCCGTGGCTGTACCTTCCTCACCTAATACAGTCATGCTGCCTTGAAGGTCGAGGCTATGCTGCCATTGGTCCCCGGCGTTGATCGCGCTGGGGAAGGTGATACCGCTCACGTTGCTTACCTCCAGGTTAAGTTGCATATTCTGGGCGCTGAGCATGGCAGCGGGCGCGCCTCCGAGTTGCAGCGCCACCAATCCTTCGGGATGACAGGACCATTCCTGTGTGCGTGTCAGATCGTTAATTTGGGTGGAGAGGGTGAAACTATCCTCGCGAACTGAGGAAATTGTATCTGTAAAACTGTACTCACCTGCTGGTCCGCCGGTGCTTTTATAGTTCCAGGTTGCGCCCTGGCGGACGGGATAGTAAGCATTCGCGCAAAGACCTTCGCCGGTCACGGGCATACCGCCTTCGGTTGCATCTGTTTGTGTCGGTTCGGTTTGAGTTGTCTGTGGTCCTGCTGTGGGATTGTTTGATGGGTATGAACAGGCTGCGAGGAAGATGATCGTTAGCAACAGGCTAACCATTGTTTTGATTTTTTTCTGTTCCATTAAACTACCTTTCTTTACGTCTAAATCGTAAATCGCCCTACCTCCATTGCTTGAGCGTCAATGTAAACCTGCTTCCTTTTCCAGGCGTACTGATCACATTCAGGCTGCCTTGATGCTGTTCGATGACCTGACGAGTGATGGCAAGCCCAAGGCCGATGCCGCTGAAGAGACTGTCGCCGCTTTTTTCGAGGTGATAGTAGCGGTCGAAAATGCGCGGCAGATTCTCTCTGGCGATCCCGATGCCTTCATCCTCCACGGAGACCAATATCTTTTCGCCCTGGTCTCTCAGGCTGATGATCACATCGCCGCCTTGCGGACTGAACTTGATGGCATTGTCCACCAGGGCAGTGAGGGCACGCTCCAGGGATTTGACATCGCCTAAGGCCGGACGCAGCTTGGGGTTGGGAACGAGACGGAGGTCCACGCCGCGATCTTTGGCAACGGCTGCGTATTTTTCCACGACTATGCGTGCGACCTCATTCATATCCACTGCCTGAAATTCAGGCAGGACCAGATCCATCTCCTGCAGGAACAGGATATCGTTGACAAGCGAAACGATCTGCTGAACGTTGCGCGCGACCGTCTCGATCCCAGCCTGGAGCTGGTCGCCCTGCAGCATGCCTTTCTGTAGCATTTGTAGATAGCCGCTGGCGGCCATGAGCGGGGTACGCAATTCGTGAGCGACATTGCTGAGGAATTCGCGGCGTGCCAGGTCCTGCTCGGCCAGTTGTTGATAAGCCTCTGCCAGTTCGCTCGCTCGCATGCGCAGGTCGTCCACAGCCATTTGATCGTTCTGACGAAGCCGGTTGCTGATCTCGCTGACCATTGCCAATGCCACGCTGGTGCTTTTATGCAGGACTCGGTCGAAGGCAGCTTTATTCAGCTCGAGAGTGGTCAGCGCTGTTTTGGCGGTCACGGTGGCGGCGCGCGGCGCGTTGTGGATGAGCGCCATCTCGCCAAAGAAATCTCCCGGCGCAAGCGTCTTGAGCAGTCGAGACTCATTGTTGTTGATGTTCTTTGCGACTTCCACTTCACCTTCAAGGATCATATAAAAACGATCCTCCACGGCGTTTTCCTGGCAGAGGACAGCACCCGGTTCATACGAACGAACCTGGCTGTTTGCGATCAGTTCTTCGATTTCGTCCGGCTTGATGCCCGGAAAGGCCCTGGGGATGATCCTGGAGGGTGCTCGGCGTGTGGTCATGCTCACTCCATGTGAATTTTCGTTATTCTAGCATGTGACGCAAGATGTGACGTTCACCCATTCGAACTAAAAGGAGACTGTAATGTTGTACTTTCGCTTTGGAAGGTGCCGGCTGGGTTGCAAAGTGTACCAAAAATAGACAGGATTGAAGTGCGCTAAGTAGGGTAGGGTTTTTAAGAGTTTACTTAATTTTGTAACCGATCATGCGCAGGAAATCCTTGCGCCAGGTAATGCCTTCCTCATCTTCAACCCCTTGTGGTGAAAATCCATCCACCACGCCGAGGATGCCACGTCCCTGTTCGGTTTGCGCGACGAGCACTTCGGTAGGATTGGCCGTCGCACAAAAGATGCGCGCTACTTCCGGTACGTTTTTGAGTGTATTCAAAACATTGATCGGGTAAAAACCTGCTCCTAGAAAGACAATGAAGGAATGTCCCGCGCCGATGGCCTGGGCATTCTTCCTTGCCAGTTCGATCATGGCTTCATCGGTCCCGCTCCAGCGAATGAGACATTTGCCGGAGGCTTCGCAAAACGCCAGCCCAAACTTGATCCCCGGCACGGTACTGACGAGCACTTCGTGCATGTCTTCGACGGTTTTGATGAAATGCGACTGCCCCAGAATAAAGTTGATCTCCTCAGGCTTTTCGATTTTTACGGTTTGGATGTCCATGTGGCTGCCTCCTGTGAGTATGGTTCTCAAAACAAACGTGGTTGGTCATTGTCTGTATCAGGCAGCTTTTCGCCGCCTGCCACTTTGTGTGCCCAGCGCGTAGGTTCCGGCAGACGATACCCGGCAACACAAGCGATTACAAATTCTACTGCATGGTGTACGTCCATGAGATGCCCGGGAGAGATGTAAAGCGGATTGGTCTTCTCGCGTGTGCGCAGGACTGCGCCAATCAGGTTCCCCTTGTTGTCGAGCAGATCCGCCCGGTCGCCGCGCTGCGGCCCGACCTCGGCATGTCTCCCGTACAAACGGGATTTTGCGACGCCAATGGTCGGTCGCTCCAGCCACAATCCCATTTGCGCGGCAATGCCGATCCCGCGTGGATGAGCGATTCCCTGTCCGTCGAACATGAGCAGGTCAGGCTTGTTCTGTAATTCGTTCCAGGCGGATAAAACAGCGGGACCCTCACGAAACGACAGCAATCCTGGAATGTATGGAAAGACCAGCGGCGCATCTGCCGTAACCGCTTCGAACGGAGTCAACTCCGGATAGCGCAAAACGACAATCGCAGCGCGCGCCCACTCGGTCTTGATGCTGACATCCACACCGGCGATGGTCGCGACAGGTCGCTGGTCCCACGTAAGTACAAGACGTCCCCGCAACTCTGTTTGAACGCGTGCCGCCTCTTCAGGCGTTAAGTTCCAATTGTGTAATCTGGCGTTCATCTAGTTTATATATAATATACCAAAATTTATATCGTTTATGGATGGTATTATGAAACATTTTAGTATTTGTGTCCTTGTTTTGATTTTGCTGGCTGCTTGTATGCCACCCCCTGCTCCGACCACGTCAACGCCCTTCCCTTCGGCGACCGCTACACAGACTTCCATGTCCGTTTCTCCTACCGTTACAGCCACCAGCGCTTCCTCTCCAAGCCCCACTGCTACCATTACATCGAACTCGCACGTCCCGAACTTTGAGCACATCGTCCTGATCATGTTCGAGAACAAGGAATTTGGGAAGGTGATCGGCAATCCGAGTATGCCCACATTTAACAAACTCGCCCGGGAATATACATTGCTCACACAACATTACGCGATCCGGCATCCCAGTCTGCCGAATTACATTGCATTGATCGGTGGCGACACGTTTGGGATCGACAGCGATTGCAAGGACTGCTTCATCAACGCGCCCAGTCTGCCCGACTTGATCGAAGAAAGCGGTCGTACATGGAGGACGTACCAGGAGGATATGCCCGACCCCTGTTTTCTGGGTGATAAAGGGGATTATGTCCAGAAGCACAATCCGTTTGTGTATTTCGATCCGATCCGGTTGGACCTGGAGCGCTGTAAGCGAAGTGTCGTACCACTTACTGAGCTTCAAACGGACATTGCTGCGAATGCGCTTCCCAATTTCCTGTTCATTAAACCAAATCTTTGCAACGATGGGCATGATTGCAAACTGGATGTCGTCGATGCGTGGCTGACGAACCTGCTCGCGACTCTTACACCGGCGCTGGATGGAACCGGCGAGCCTTATCTCATTGTCATGATGTTCGAAGAAGGGCAGGGAGACCATACCTGCTGTGGCTTGCCGGATGGCGGTGGGCGCGTGGCGGTTGTCCTGGACTCTCCGCTTGTCAAAAATGGATTTGAAGACCCCACTCCCTATACTCATTATTCATTGTTAAAAACCATCTCTGCAGCCTGGGGCTTGAAGTATCTCGGTCATGCAGCAGATGACAGCAATGTCCTCATCACCGCGCCCTGGAAGTAATTACGTCATTGATTCTTTCTTTCATAAAACACAAGCAGTGTCGTTCCATACTTGCGCTGCTCGAACTCCTCCAGGTTTTCGAGCGCCAGTGGCTTGTACTCCTTCGGATCGATCTGCGCGATGATCCAGCCATCCTCGCTTAGCCATTCCAGGTTTTCATCTACAAGCTCCAATGCTTTTGACCACATCTCCTGGTATTGTGGCGGCGCAATGTAGATATATTCAAATTTTCTGTCAGCTTGGGAAGAAAGGAAAGAAAATGCATCCGCCCGGCGGATCTCTGCTTGCGATTTAAATCCGCAATGCTCCACGTTGAAATTGATGGTCTCGATCGGCGCGCGATTCATATCTGAGAAGCGCACGAACGCCGCGCCACGGCTCAGGGCTTCGATGCCCACCGCGCCGGTGCCTGCAAACAGGTCCCACCAGTTCGAATCCACCACGTCGCCTGCGATGATGTTGAACAGCGCTTCCTTGACGCGGTCTGTGATGGGACGCGTAGTGTCGCCGGGAACGGACTTAAGCTTGCGCCCTTTGGCTTTTCCGGCAATGACCCTCAGACTCATGCAACACTCTTTCGCGCCGTGAGGAGATTTCCATGCGAGGCGATAATCGGGACGACACAACCCGTTCCCAGGATGAAGCGCTTGCCGTTCGTTTGCTGAATGGCATCTGCCGCCTCTGCCCGGACCTCGGCCGGATTCCCATACACCAGTGTGTCCTGTCTCATGCCGCCGCACGTGACCCCGTTGAAAAGTTCCTGTGCCTGTGACAGTGAAGGGAATGTTTCTCTGTCATGCCAGTTGACGATAGGAAAAGAGAAAGGCGAAAGAAGAGAGAAATAAACGTCATGTCCGTGCAGATGCAGAAGATTGCACCATAGTCCCTGCGCGGCTTCGAGTACTTTTTGATCGTGCGGCAAACCCAATGTTTTGTATTCTTCAAGAGTCAGTAAACTGGCTTGCGCGTGCTGGATGGCATAAAAAACCCCGTCAATGCCTGTATCGAGACATGCTTCCACGAAACGATGGGTGGTTTCCGCGATGGTCGTGAGTCCCTTTATCACGGCTTCGGGATACAAACGCAGGTGTGCGATCAATGTGTCACCGCCTGCAAGGTTTTTCGCCTGTGCCAGCGGACTGAAGATCGTCTGGAGCAGGGGAGTGTCCTGACCAAGTTTGGCGCGGATAAAACGGAGACAGGCCAATTGTCCCGCGAGATGCGGAGCGGTTGGGTCGAGAGGCGGCAATGCTTCCCAGTCACGCGGGTTGTGGATGATGCGTTTGGTATAACGCCGCGTCCCTTCTGTGTGGCCGCTCCACTCATCTTCCACACCCCAATCCCTGGCGCAAAACGACGAGGCCGGCGTGACCTTCACCAGATCGAAGTCGTACGTGCGCTGGAAATGCAGAGTCACCTCTGCCAGCGATTTGGGGTCCTGATCGTCCACAGGGAAATGGCGCCATAGCGCAACCGGCGGACGATCGAGAACCTGATTGTTGAGACAAGCCTGGATTCGTTCTTTATGTGTAGTCATGGGATTTGTTTCACCATACAAAAGATTGCATCACCGCGCCCGACCTGCAAAACGGGTGGCGCGTCCTTGAAGACCCGGCGGTCCTCGTTTGTACGTGTATTGACAAGGACATAATCACCTGGTTTCACTTCAGCGAGCGCGCCGCGCAGGTCATGGACATTGATGTTTTCATCCGCATAATACGCGGCAATATAGGCTTCGCGATGAATATAAAGATTGATGGGTTGATCCGATACTTGGTTAAGGTTTTCTACAGCTTCCTTATAACAGGTAAGCCAGTAATCGGTTTCGTACTGGCGGAAGACCTGGCTTGTGCCGCCGACAAATGAATTGTAATAGGTGTATTCGTAGGGGTGAAGCTGAAGGATGCCGGCGATCCCCGGCAAAAGGAGAACAGCCACCAATCCTGCGCGTAGCCAAATTAATATAGCACTATCGATGACGAACTCAAATGCAAACCCTATAAAAATAAAAACAGGCGGCAGGATGAAAAGAAAGTGTCGCAAGCCATCATACATGGCAGGCTTGCGCAACAGCACATAGGCAATCAGGATGAAGAACCAAAGCAGAACAAGTGTCACTGAGACAATATGGTTCGTTAGCTTTTGTCTAACTAGTCTTATGTAGCCAACGACTGTGCCAAAGAAGAACAGGAACCAGACCGGTTCTGTGAGCGTCGTGACAAGCATGAACGGCAGGTAACGACGCGGCAGCTCACCGGCGCGATAGACCTGTCCGCCAAAGAGGACAGAGAGGTCAGTCGGGTTATCGGACATCAAAAGAAAGACTTTGATGAAATGCGGAATGGGGTTTTCCCAGAGAAATGGCCAGGTGATGAACATGACCAGGATGGCTACCACACCATATATAAGGAAGAAAAGCCACGGACCCCTCGCGCCCCGAAGCTTTTCGTTTGGCAAAACGGCTGCAAGGAAATAAATCAGGACGAGCGATCCCGCTAGTGGCCCCAGCACGCGAATGGAAGTTGTAATTCCAAGAAAAACAGCGGCGAAGACCAGGCTCACAACCTTCTGTTTATTGGTCTTTGATTCATCTGTCAGGCGATTCACCATTTCAAACCCCAGGCAGACCGAGGCAAGGAAGAAAACCAGAAACGGAGCATCTTTTGGGTTGATGAATGCGTGTCCCCACAGAAGCGGCTGCCAGGAGAACAACGCGGCGGCTGTGAGTGCAGCCGATGACCTCATCCAGCGTGCAGCCAGGCGATAAAGAAAGTAAACACCGAGTTGAAAGAAAAGGAAGTTGACCAGGTGCCAGGCGGAAGCCGGGTCCAGACCGATGGCTTGCAAAAGATAAACAGGCTCACGCGCGACGAACAGATACGCCGGCCCGCGCGTCTTGTGGTCATCGCCGCTCGAGCCATAGGAACGGCTGACATCGAAATCTCCGCTGAACCACTCACGCGGGGAATACGCATATCCCAGCGCGTCCCCGTAGTCGTAAAAGAGAGGCTCATCCCATGAGGAGCCATAATCCCGGAACACGAATAAGCCGACAAGAATGTTGATGGCTAGAAGGATGAAGATCGGTTTTTCGATGAACCTTTTGAATATGGAATTCATAACAGGTAGGAACCGTCCCGAAGGTTTTAATTACTCACGGGACGTTTTACTTGAAGACTTCATAACACTTGCTGACCATTCGCGTCGAAGGCTTTGATCTCTGCCTTCGCAGATGGGCTGTCTGGATATTCACTTTCGAGCAATCCCCACACCATCGAATCGCTCCAGCCGTCGAGGAAGGATGTCTTGGCGCGCAGCGTGCCTTCGTGGGTGAAACCAAGTTTACGGGGAATGGCGGCTGATGCCACGTTGGCAGGATCGCAATGGATTTCAATACGATGAACGTGGATCAATTCAAAGGCAACTTTGACCAACGCCGCGGTGCATTCAGTCGCCAGCCCTTGATTGACGTAGTCCTTGTGGATCCAGTAGCCGATTTCCAATTGTCTTTCACCAATACGCGGGTGTAAACCCGTTCCGCCGAGTAGCCTTGTATCTTCCGGATCGAAGATGCCGTAAACGAAATTCTGGCCAAGATCGAACATGCCGCGAAACCTTTTCAGGCGTTGCACTTTTTCTTCGATCGGTTCGGGTTCAGCATACACCCACGGCATCCAGGGGCGGAGGTGTTCCACGTTTTCTTTTACAGACTCTGCCAGCAGGAGAGCATCGGATGGGTTGTAGCAGCGCACCAGCAAGCGTTTTGTTTCAATTCGGTAAGCAGGATTCGAAAATTCTGACTGGTTCATTTTTTCTTTGACGTTTGTTTCACATGCTTTTTGGATTCGCGTTTTCTGCCAAAACTTCCGAGCAGCGTACTTAACTCTTTTTCCTCGCTCAGTTGACCCTTTAGATATTCGCTCATGAATTGCGAGCGACGCAGGCGGAGCGCCATCGGCGCGACGGTTTTCAGATCCTCCGTAGTCACTGCCTCGCGACCATCTGCAGCGGCATAGGCGCGCGCCGATTCGAACCAGGTGATCTCGGACCGTAGTGAATCGATGCCCATCTGTTGGACGAGCTCGATAGCCGGGTTGGCAACCGAGTCCGGGATCATGACTATCCGGGCCCGCTCCCGGGCCATCCGGATCTCGGAAGCGGCCGCTTCCATCTCTGCCGCGAACTGACTGATCATCCGGCGCGGGTTTGCGAGATAGGCCTGTACGCGGCGGTAGGCTTCCAGCCGCTCCTCGCTGTTTTCGAGGCCGCGCACGATCACGCGCAGCCCAAAGCGGTCCAGGATCTGTGGACGCAGACGACCCTCTTCGGGGTTCATCGAGCCGATTAGGACAAAACGCGAGCGATAAGTGGCCACCACGGGTCCGCGCCGCACTGTGTAGGAGCCTTGTGCAGAGGCATCCAGGATCGAGTCTACGATGTCATCGCCGAGCAGGTTGATCTCATCGATGTACAGCAGGTTGAGGTCGGCCTGCGCCAGGATCCCGCGCCGGACCCGCATCCGTTCATGGATGGCGGCGCGCTCGTCGATGCTTCCAACCACATCGTCGAGGCGGGCATTAAGCGGCAGCTCGATCAGGCGGACCTTGTCGGGGGCGGTCAGCGCTTTGCCTTCACCGTATTTCTTCGCACAGTCCGGGCAGACGGCAGCCAGTCCGCCGACCTCGATATCTTCCGGGGTACATCCAT
>DASTJG010000516.1:0-11094 GCA_035716785.1 Anaerolineales bacterium | reverse complement strand
CAATAGGTAGATTGTCATCCCGAATCATGACGCCTGTCACTGGCAGGCGTCATTTGCTTGTCATACAATAAAGGTGTAATCTGGAGGTACCGTATGGCTCAGAAACAGTGGTATGTGAGTAAGACCCTTTATTGTGAACATGTAAAGCACGAGGTTGCCCTGGAGACCCAGGTTGTGCTTCCTTCTGAACATCTGCCTGAACAACCTCCTCGCATCCTGGCTCACCGCTGTTCAGATGCAATGGAATGTAACGGTATCAACAAACCAGGCTGCGCCTGGTGCGGTACAAATCCCGATTACCGTCCTATGTAAACTAAGTTGGCGAGACAAAACCGCCCACTTTGTTGAAAACTCTCTCCTCCCTCTGAGTTGGTCTTGGCTGCCCCGCCCGCGATGGCGGGGTAAGCCGTTAATGGCATAATGGGTGCCTGTGAGACCTTATCGTCTTCTCGTATCCGGTTTTCTGGTGATCCTCGTGGCAGCCTGCAGCACGCAAACCATGCCAGCGAGTATTCCATCAAAGCCATCACCTTCCCTAACAAATACCTACATAGCACAGACCAGTCAACCTGCGGCTACTGAAACGAGTACGACAACTCCGGTTATCCCGCAGGCTGTCTCTTGCGAGGAATGGCAGTCCTGGCCGGTGATTCCCTTCGTAAGCAAAACTGTGCGCGAGTTGTACCAGCGCGGTCAGGCAAACGGAAATGACCCGCGTGCCTTCTCAAAGATCGGGGATGGAGAGATTTCGGCCGAATGGTTCTTCACCGCTTTCGATCGCGGAGAGGCCTATTACGACCTTGGACCATATCAGAATCTGGTCGCTGTGATCGAACATTTTGAAGGTTCCTTCGGGCGCCTCGGGATGGCTGCCCGGCGTGGTTTCAACACCGAACGGATCCTCGACCCCTCGGAAAGCGACGAGAAGCTTTGTGCAGCAGGCGAATCGCCCCTGACGTGTGAACTGCGCCTGCATCGTCCCGCGTTTGTCATCCTTTCGCTGGGAACGAATCAGGCCTGGGAGCCTGAGGAATTCGAGCAGGGAATGAAACAGATCCTGGACATTCTTGTGTCGGAAAACATCGTTCCCATCCTCTCGACGAAGGGCGACAACCTGGAAGGCGATCACCGCATCAATCGAACCATTGCCTGCCTCGCTCAGGAATACGATATTCCGCTATGGAATTTTTGGTCAGCCATTCAACCACTCCCTAATCACGGGCTTCAATCTGATCTCGAGCATCTCACTTATGGGATCACGGATTTTGATGACGCGCATGCCATGCAATCTGCCTGGACAAATCGGAACCTCACTGCGCTTCAGGCTCTGGACGCCGTTTGGAGAGCTGTTACTGCGCAGCCGTGAGTTGGTCTTGACACGCGAACCAAATTGGAGATAATTACGCTCATCAAATAAAGGCTGTGACAGAGGAAAGTAGGCTGACAGAAGCCGCCAGAGATGTGCAACAAACCGCTGAAAGTTGCACTCGACCGAAATCAGTTGAAGTTCCCTCTTGAGCTGTAAAGGTGAAGAGCGTGTCAGGTGTCACGCTTGGTAGTCTGAGCCGCAATCCCGGCGTTATGTGGGAGGCTGATGATGGTCAGCACAAAGAGAGTCGCCTCGGCGACTAACTTGGGTGGTACCGCGGGAAGCACTGCGCCTCTCGTCCCATAGTGGATGAGAGGTTTTTATTTTGGACAATAGACCATCGACGACGGACCATGGTCAATTATGGAGGTATGAATGCTTGATAAACTGAATGAGATCGAAAAGTCTGCGCTGGAAAGCCTGGAGGCGGTCCGCGATCAGGCGGCGCTGGAGTCCTGGCGTGTCGCTAACGTGGGACGCAGCTCGCCGCTGATGCAGGTCTTTGCGGAGCTGGGAAAACTCTCCAGGGAAGAGCGACCCGCGGTCGGCGCGGCGGCGAACCGCGTCAAGGTGAAGCTGGAAGCCGCTTTCGCGGAACGGACCGAGGCGGTCAAGGCGGCGGCGTTGGCGAAATCCCTCGAAGAGGAACAACTCGACGTTACGCTGCCCGGACGCGGAGTCCATCTGGGACGTTTGCATCCTTCCACGCAGCAATTGCGCCGCGTGCTCGATATCCTGGCGGACATGGGATTCCAGGTATACACCTCACGCGAAGTGGAAACGGATGAGGTGAATTTCCAGCTGTTGAACTTTCCGCCGAACCATCCGGCGCGTGACATGCAGGATACGTTCTTTATCGAGGCGGAGGGGAGGGGCGAGAACCCGATCGTGCTGCGCACCCACACCTCGCCGGGGCAGATCCACGCTATGCGCGAGTTCGCGGCGATGGACCCTGATAACCCGCCGCCGATCCGCGTTGCATTGCCCGGAATGTGTTTTCGCTATGAACAGATCACGGCGCGCTCTGAGATTCAGTTCAACCAGGTGGAAGGACTCGTGGTTGGCGAGAATATCACCTTTGCCGATCTGAAAGGAACGCTAAGTGATTTTGCCCGGCGCATGTTCGGACAAAATGTGCGGACGCGTTTTCGTGCAGATTATTTTCCATTCACGGAACCTTCCGCTGAAATGGATGTGGAATGTTTTGTCTGTGGTGGCACAGGCTGTTCGGTCTGTAAAAAATCCGGCTGGCTGGAAATCCTTGGCTGCGGCATGGTGCATCCAATTGTGCTGCAAAACGGCGGCTACGACCCGGCGCGTTACTCCGGCTATGCCTGGGGTATGGGACCCGAACGCCAGTTGATGCTGCGCTACAAGATCGACGATATTCGCTATTTCTGGGGCAACGACCTCAGATTCCTGGAGCAATTCTAAGACGATTTACCACGAAGGATACAAAGGATCACAAAGGTTTAAGTTCTCTTCTTTGTGTACCTTCGTGACCCTTTGTGGTGAGGAACTTTACTATGAAGCTACCTATTTCCTGGTTAAAAGACTACATTGACCTCGACGGTTTATCTGTCGAAGAAATTGCCCGCAAGTTGACCCTGGCGGGCATGGAAGTGGATGAGATCAAATATGCCGGCCTGCCCATGCCCAATAATGCAGCTTCCGGCATGCATTCCAGCGAACGGCATGAATTCAAGACCAGCGGTATCCCCTGGGACCGTGACACGATCGTTGTGGCGGAGATCCGTGAGGTCAACCCGCACCCCAACGCGGATCGTTTGACCCTGCTCGACCTGTACGACGGGCAGCAGGAGCATGTCGTTTTGACCGGCGCGCCGAACATCTTCCATTTGAAAGGCAAAGGCAAGCTGCCCAAGCCGATCAAGGTCGCGTATGCCAAGGAAGGCGCGACCATTTATGACGGTCACGCGGACGGCCTTGTGCTCACCACGCTCAAGCGTGCGAAGATCCGCGGCGTCGAGTCGTATTCGATGGTTGCCTCGGAAAAAGAGCTTGGCATTTCTGAAGAACATACCGGTATCATCATTCTGGATGAGGATGCTCCCATCGGTATGCCGCTCGTGGACTATATGGGCGATGCCGTTCTCGACATCAAGATCAATCCCAACATGGCTCGCAACGCGAATGTTCTTGGTATTGCGCGCGAGCTTTCCGCACTGACCGGGCGCGAGCTCAGGAAGCCGACCATCAAGTACAAGACGGAAGGGCAGCCGGTCGAAGAATTGGTCTCCATCGAGATCACGGAGCCGGAGTTCAATCCGCGCTTTGTGATCGGGCTGATCCGCGATGTGGAGATCAAGCCGAGTCCCTACCAGATCCAGCGCCGGTTGCGGCTGGCGGGCATTCGTCCCATCAACAATATTGTCGATGCCACCAACTATGCGATGGTTGACATCGGTGAGCCACTGCATGCATTCGATTACGATGTGCTGAAAGAACGCGCCGGTAGGAAGAACGTCAAGATCATCACACGTACCGCGAAAGACGGTGAGAAATTAACCACTCTGGATGGCGTGGATCGCAAACTCACCTCCAATAACGTTCTGGTTTGTGATGAGAAAGGTCCATTGTCGCTGGCGGGAGTGATGGGCGGCGCGGAGAGCGAAGTGTACGACGCGTCCAAAGAAGTGCTCGATGCGGTCTCTCCGGATGTGAAGCCTGGTGAGATGCAAAAGGGAAAAGCCAGTGTGCGCGGCACGAGCACGGTCAATGTCCTGCTCGAAGGAGCGGCCTGGAACTTCATCAACATTCGCAAGACTGCCCAGCAGCACAACCTGCCCTCCGAAGCCTCGTTCCGGTTCTCGCGCGGGGTGCATCCTGCCGTTGCCGAGCAGGGTGTGAAGCGCGGGCTGCAGCTTATGGCGCAATGGTCGGGCGGCAAGGTCGCGCCGGGCCTGGTGGACGAATATCCGCTCAAGCCGAAGGACCCGACGGTCACCATCACGCCGAAGGATGTGAAGAGGCTGCTCGGCATCGATCTCACCGCGAAGCAAATTGCTGAACTGCTCACCCGGCTCGAATTCAAGTGCACGGTCGAGAAGAACGTTGTCAAAGCCAAGACGCCGCCTCATCGCCTCGACATCGGCGAGGGCATCATTGGGCTGGCGGATGTCCTCGAGGAAGTTGCGCGCAGCTACGGTTATGACAATATCCCTGAAACACGCATGGCAGATGCCCTTCCGCCGCAAATCGGCAACCCGGTCTTTGAGTGGGAGGAACGCGTCCGCGATCTTTTGACCAATCTCGGTTTGCAGGAAGTCGTCAGCTATCGCCTGACGTCGCCCGAGCGTGAAAGCCGTCTCGCCCAGTATGATGAGTACGTCAAGCTGGCCAATTTCACGACTCCTGAACGGCGTGTGATGCGTCGCAGCCTGCTGGCCTCTGCCCTCGAAGCCGCGGAGAAAAACGCGCGCGCCGAATCGATCGCGCTGTTCGAACTGGGTCCCATTTTCGTGCCGAATCAGAATGAACTGCCGGATGAACCGGGCAAACTGGCCCTGGTGATGACCGGAAAGCGCATTGCCACCGCCTGGGACGTGAAAGATTCGCCGACATACGATTTCTATGATTTAAAGGGCCGCATCGAACTCCTGTTGAGCGGACTCCGCTACAAGGATATTTCCTACGCCCCGACCGTTTCCGTCAATTACCTGCACCCGGGCAAAGCCGCGGAAGTAAAGGTAAGTGGGCAAATAGTTGGTGTCTTCGGTGAACTGCATCCGCTCATCAGAGAAAGATATGAAGTGGGCGACGCGCCGATCATTGTGGCAGAGTTCGAACTGGAGAAATTGCGGAGCCTCAGTCCCGCGTATGGCATCCTGCCTGTCTCAGAATTCCCGCCTGTCTATGAGGATATCGCGGTCATCGTGGACGAAGCGGTGCCGGCAGCGCGTGTCGAAGCGTTGATCCGACAGACGGGCGGCAAGACCGTGACCGACGTCCGCCTGTTCGATGTCTATCGCGGAGAACAAATTGGCGCGGGCAAAAAGTCGCTGGCATACAGTCTGACCTATCAATCCGATAAGACGATGACCGATGCCGAAGCCGCCGCGATCCGCAATAAAATTGTAAAGCGTTTGGAATATGAGGTCGGCGCGAAATTGAGAAGTTAGCGGTATGATTGGAAGATGCTCGCCAATCACCTGTTGACCTAACAACATTTCGTAGGAGAATAACTCATGAACAACAAGAACACCAGCATAATTGCTACAATTGCCGCAGTCGTACTATGTGGATGTCCAGGTCTGTTTGGTTTATGCTATGGAGTGACATTCCTTTTTGCAGGTCTGGTTCCCGGTTCCGAGATCGACGTTTTCGGTAGTAGTGATCCAACCTCGGCAATCACAATGGGGCTTGGTTCCTTGTGTGTCAGTGTTATTTTGATTGCCATCCCGATTGTTGTTTGGTTTGTGACACGCCCAAAGAATCCCGCGGATTCACTCCCATCCGATGTGCCCGGCACCAACGAACCACTCCCTCCCGCCTCATAGTTCATACAAAGGAAAGCGGCGACCTAAACGGGTCGCCGCTTTTTCTTTTCATTGTTTAATACTATTCTGATGTCACAACAATGGTCACTGTCAACGGGCAGAAGAGTTTATTTCCATTGCGCATGATCCAGGTCGTTGTGTAGGAGCCCGGGTTTTTGGGCGCCTGCATATCCACTCCCAGATCGATCGTGCTGCCGGAGGCGACGTCTTTCTCCAAGTCGTAACTTGAAATTTTATGGATTTTCTCTCCACTTGAATAGAAGTAGTCCACACTGCCATCGTCCCAGTTCTTTTTACCGATGTTCTTGACCGTCCAAAAGACATCAAAATCTTCACGTGAGCCCAGCCTGGTTCCATTGGGAGGCGAGACCCGCATCACCTGACAGGCATAGTTATCGGAAATGCTGCCAAAGGGAGTGAACGTGGGACTGACCAGCGGCGTGGGAGAGTAGAAAACAACGACCACAGTAGCCGTGGCGGTCGGCGTGAGAGTTTCCGTGGCACGGGTTGGCGTAATGGTTGGAGAAGGTGTGGCAGAAGGCAGTGCAACAGAAGTTTGTGTCAGTGCTACGTGGGCCGTCTGCGCGATAAAAGTGTTGACCACGGCCGGGTCAATCGCAGGGGTTGATGGAGTGATAAACGATGGAGCACATGCCATAATCAGAGCCAGGGCTGTGACCCAGAGCAACCACTTCGTCTTCCGTGTTGATACCATATCTGCCTCTCCGCATCGGACAAAGCCAACTACAAAAGCTTCATCGTTTTTCAACGATGATGGCCGTATAGGGATAGCACAACCCGCCTTCCACTTTAAATGTCATGATATAGGTCCCTTCCTTGGCAGGGGCCTGGGCATCGAAGTCGACCACATATTGTTCGCCCGGTTCCAACTCAGGGAGTTCAACATAGCTGGTGGATGTCAATTTCGTTCCACTGTTATATCTGACATCGATTCCCGCTTGCATAGTTTTCTTGCCCGTGTTGACGATCGTCCACGAGATGTCAAATTCATCGTTTGGTCTGAAGATCGTATTATCGCGAGGTTTGCGGGGAAATGGATTACAAGCGTAATCCGGCTTGGTAGTCGTTCCGCCGCCACCTCCACCACTGCTGGCTTTTGTGGCAGTTGGCAGCACAACTGCAGTTGGGGTTTCGGTCGGCGGGACAGGAGCGGCTTCTGTCTGGGTGGGAAGCACGGTGTTTGTCGCCATGGAGACCATGGTTTCTGCAACATGGGTCTCGATGCTGCCTTGCGCTTCAACCGTCAACGCGACGGCCGTCGCAACCTGATTTGCAATGTCACTGGCGCTCTGGGTGGGTTGAGCAGGTGAACAAGCCGAGAGCAATACGGTCAATGCCACTGCAATGAACAGGATTTTTTTTATTGATGAATGCATACATTTCTCCTTTTGTTGGTTGTCTTATTCCTCATCGTTGGAAGTCGAAGCGGGAGCCTGCGATGGTACTTCGCGGAGGTTTTGAGCTTCCGTGTTGGGCGCAGACGTGCCTGCGCCAATTCCAAGCGGCTGCCATTTCTTCTCATCTTTTAGACGATGCTGGATCCCCTGGCGATCGTGGATCTCATCAAACCCTTCCGGTTTGATGAACATCTGCTCGCCGTCCAGCAAACCGTGGATTCCAGACTGACCTGGTTCGGGTCGCTTTTCGCCTTTGAATTTGGCGGCATCGCTTGGAAGATAATCGGTAGGCTCCTCGTAGGTGGTTACGTAGCCTTCATAGTTGCGCAGGATCACTTTGTGGTCGGACATACTGAGCAGGTAGTTGGGTGCGACAGGGATCTTGCCGCCGCCGCCCGGCGCGTCCACGATGTACTGGGGGACCGCATAACCGGAGGTGTGCCCGCGCAGGCCTTCCATGATCTCGATGCCTTTTGCCACCGGCGTGCGGAAGTGGCCTGCGCCTTCCACCAGGTCGCATTGATAGAGGTAGTACGGCCGCACACGGATGCGGACCAGGTCCTGCACAAGTTTGCGCTGGATGTGGACATTGTCGTTCACACCGGCCAGCAGCACAGACTGGTTTCCGAGTGGAATGCCTGCTCTTGTAAGACGGTCGCAGGCTTGTTCCAGTTCCAGCGAGATCTCATTCGAATGGTTGACATGGATGTTCATCCAGAAGGGATGGTACTTGGCCAGCGTATCGCACAACTCCTGAGTAATACGCATAGGCATAAAGACCGGTACCCGCGAACCGATGCGGATGATCTCGATGTGCGGGATCTCACGCAATCGTGAGAGCAATTCTTCCAGGATTTTCGGCGCGAGCACCAGCGGGTCGCCTCCGGAGAGCAGCACGTCACGTACCTGCGGCGTTCGCTTCAGGTACGCGATCTGCATCTCGAATTCCTGGCGGTTGAACGTCTGCCCAGGATCGCCAACTATGCGCGAGCGCGTACAGTACCGGCAATAGGACGCGCATTGGGTCGTAACGAGCATCAGGACCCGGTCTGGATAGCGGTGGACCAGCCCGGGGACGGGGGAGTGGCGGTCCTCCGCGAGGGAATCCTCCATCATCGCTGTGAAGGATTGCATCTCCTCCGCGACGGGAATGACCTGTTTCCGAATGGGATCATCAGGATCCCCAGGGTCGATCAGGGAAATGAAGTAAGGCGTAATATCGACGCGGAACAGTCCACTGGTGTTGAGCGCCTTGCGCTCGGACTCGGTCAGTGGGAGTACTTTCTCGATCTCTTCAGCGGTATTCAAGCGATGGCTTAGCTGCCAGCGCCAATCGTTCCACTTTTCATCGGGAACGTCTGCGTAGATGGCAGCGCGTTTGGAAACAAACGGGGTAGGCATGTGATTTTCCTCCGAATACATTAAAGTTAAACAACGCGAATAGGACAAATGCCAAAATGCATTTGTGGAGGGTCATGATCGGGTCGAAAAAATCCGGCGAACCGTATTTTCATCCGTAGTATTGTAAGAGCAAATAAAAGTCAGGTCAATGACCATATTAGGGAAGGGAATATGAGGGCATTTTGTGAATATCCATACAATTCCAACCCCGGTACAATACGAGTAGCAAGTTTGAGAAGCCATGCAAATGGAACCATTTTTCCTCCACGGGGGTATTTTCATCAGAATGAAAGACCTCTCCGGAGAGGCTGAGTGGACGAAGCCACATTAGTCCGTCACGCTGCAAATGGCGACGCGGCGGCCTGGGAACCGCTGGTGCTGGCGCACCAGGAGGCAGTGTTCCGGCTGTCGTACCTGCTCCTCGGCGACCCTGATGACGCGGAAGACATCGCCCAGGAAACCTTCCTGCGCGCCTGGAATCACCTCAAGCGTTTTGACCCGACGCGCCCTCTCCGTCCCTGGCTGTTGAGCATCGCCTCGAACCTGGCGAGCAATCGCCGCCGGTCTGCGGGAAGATATGTGTCGGCGTTGATGCGTGCCTTTCGTAGCGAACCTGCCCACTCCAGCATAGAAGAGAAAAGCGCCCGGCAGATGGAAGCCGGCGACCTTTGGAAAGCAGTCCAAAATTTGAGTATGCCCGACCAGCAGATTATCTATCTGCGTTACTTCCTTGAACTTTCGGTCGCCGAAACGGCCCAGGCTCTGGGCGTCCCGCAGGGGACTGTCAAATCACGGTTGAGCCGTGCTCTCGAACGCTTGCGCGGGATCATCCAACAGGATTTCCCAGTACTGGTCGAAGGACATGATGCATGAACGAGTCGCAACGAGAACTCTTTGAACGCCAGCTGCTTTCCATCTCGCAAGGGATGGACTATCCGCGCACGCCGGATGTTGTTGGTTTTGTCATGAGGCGCTTACACAGCCCGGCGCGGACTCGCTTCTTTTCGCGACCTTTGGCCTGGTCGCTGACGGCCCTGCTGATCCTCTGCTCGAGCTTGATGCTCATCCCCTCGGCGCGCGCCGCGATCCTTGAGTTCATTCAGATTGGCGTCGTGCGCATCTTCCGCGCCGAACCGACTCCTCTGGCTCCACCCAACCAGGAATTTCCTGCAACGATGGTTCCGATCACTGCCACACCGTACGCGACGGCAGAACCTTTGATCCCAATCCTCGAGAGGCTGGCTGGTGAAGTGACGTTGGAAGAAGCGCAGCAAACTGTTGATTATCCAATCCTTTTGCCCTCCTATCCATCTGACCTCGGTCCGCCTGATCGCGTCTTCGTTCAGGACGCAGATGGTGACATGACCATCCTGATCTGGATCGACTCGCAACTACCTGATGAGGTGTTGATGAGCCTGCACTTCCTCCCGCCCGGAAGCTGGGCGGTTAAGAAAGTAAACCCCACTCTCATCGAGGAGACAATCGTCAACGGTCAGCACGCCATTTGGGCAATTGGTCCTTATCCATTACGCTTTTCCAATGGCGATCTTGACTTTATACGTCTGGTTGAGGGTCATGTGTTGATCTGGGCAGAAGGGGAGATCACGTACCGCCTCGAAACGGACCTGAGTCTGGAGGAAGCACTCAAGATCGCGGAATCACTGAAAGCCATTCCATAATGTGGAACCGGACCTCCCTAAGCGGTGTATTGAGTTTACCCACACCAAAGGAGGTACGTATGTTTTTCCGAGTCCGAGTTGCGCTTGGGATTGCCTCACTGATTACCCTCATTACTTCCATTGCAGCATTCGCCAAGGGAGGTTTCTCGTTCATCAGTATCACAGGTGGGAACCTGAAAGAGGAATTACGCGTCACCGACCCTGATCTGACGACCGATTTCTTTGCCTTCGCCGACTTCTCCACGGACAGGACGAAAGCACCCGCTGATCCCGGCACTGGTTATGAGATCACGCGCTATTACATCGACGGCAAGCGTGAGACGGCCTTCGACCGCCTCCACTATTACCCGGAGACCGGCTTTGTGTATTACAACGGCATCGTGAATGGCTCGTCTGAATACGACGGTGAATGGTATACAGCCAAACCTGAAATCAGGAAGACATTTGAAAGTGTCCTGCCTGGTCGGGTCAAATCCGTCGAGCCGGTGGCTCAACAGCCTGTCCCGGCATCCCAGCAACAACAATCTAACGCGTCAAATCTTCCGACGCAAACGATCCTGCTGATCGTGATTACCACTGCTTTAGCAGTCATCCTGCTGCTTGCTTCCTGGTTCCGCCAGCCGGCCGCTCGTTAATTAATGGATGTTTCAAATTTATTGATTGGAGGTTGACATGGTTTCTCGATTTAGTATTTCGATTGGATTGGC
>DASTJG010000515.1:0-5404 GCA_035716785.1 Anaerolineales bacterium | reverse complement strand
TTCCGTTCGCGGGCGTTGTAGCAGTGTGCGCAGTCGTTGTTGCAGCGGTAGGTGACGGCCAGATCCATGCGGTAGGGAGCCGTAGGCCGCGCGCTGAACGGCATGACAGTTTCCAGGTCGAGTTCATGGATCGGACAGGCGCCATCCGGGCGAAGCAGTTCCTCGAATTGCAGGAGGAAAGAGGCAAGATCAGCCTCGGCTTGCTTTTTGCTTACTTTATACTGTGAGGTGAGCGCCCGAATTCTTTCCTCTTTTGTTTTTTCTTCCAAAATCAGCCATGCCATCGATGCCGCTGTCGGATTCAAATGCATGACCCGATTGGCATTCACGATCAACGTGCCGGAACCATCCGGGTCGATCCGCAGGTGGATGCGCGACTTTTCCTGCTCGTTCTCTTTTAAATAATGATAGAGCCTCATGGGCGGATTCGGAACAGGAGATGGCGGCTTGAGCCTTGATCTGAGAACATTCAACATAACCATAGGCACCTTCAAAATTCAGGAACATCATTCAGTTCAGACATTCCTGCGAAGTCAAAATCCTGTAATTGATCCAGATACTCACCGTAATTACTGAAATTGTAGTCCTCAGGTTTATCAGCTAATCCGTGTTTTACGGGATTCCAAAACACATATCTAATTCGATTATAGTAATCACGTTCAGAACGGACACAAGTGTCCCAGTAGTTCCACCAAACTTGACGACCATTGGTGTTATCTTCATTGCTCCATTTTCGTGCGGTAAATTTATGGTAACTACTTATGAATTTGGAAAGAGCAAATGCATTCTGCGGTGATTGTACAACAGTATGATAATGATTATCCAAAACGACCCAGGCTATGATTTGCCATTGATAAATCTTTGCTGCTTCATGGAACGCATCCCGCCATTCTGCTTTGCGTTGAGGCAACTTCATCAGGTGTGCCTTTTCGTAAGTTGATGCTGTTAGCATATACGTAGCATCAGCGACGAAGAAATGTGGCGGGTTATGAGGCGCTGTTTTGAAAATCATAATTTGTTTTGCGGACTGCAAAATCTCCAGATTTTGCAATTTCCAACGTCTGGAGACGTTGACTCCTAGCGACCACCACCCGCACAGGCGCAGGCACAACCCGCGCAGGCACAGGCACACGCGCAGCCACCGCTGCGTCCGCCGCGAGAACCACCAGAGGAGGTTGGCTTGGGTGGGGGATTGGTCACGTTTGTCACGCGGCTGGTGAAATCCTGGACGTTGCCAATGACTTTTTGTGAGAAGGTCTGCACGCCTCCCACCACCGAGGCGGCGAAGTCCGCGCCGGGGAGCGATGTACGGCCCGAGGGTATACTTGGCGCCGATACGCGTCCACCGCCCGAAGAGATGGGCCCCGTTCGGTAGGTCGGGTCGTAATGTCCCCACCACATCGGCATAAAGATCGGTCCTGTAAAGACGCGGCGGGAGCGGTCATCGTAATCCTTGTCGAGCATCGTCCATTCGAGCTGCTGATCGAGGAAGGTCATTTGCATTTCAGGGGTATTGGCTTTCTGCACCTGCTCCCAGGCTGTTTCCATGATGCGTTTGTAATACTCGATGGTCTCCTTACGGCTGAAGCCTTTCATCTTTTCAGAGACGGAACGAACGAGGCTGACGGTCATCGTCTGCAGCGATTTTCGACGCTCCTTTGTGTCACTTTCTTTCATCGCGTCCAGGAAGTTTGACTCATAGTCATGCAGACCCGCGGGAGCAGGAGAAGTCACCTGCACTTCCAGTGGGTCGCGCTTCGTGACGGTCGCCGCGCCTTTCTTCACGACCCCGAACAGGATCATGGTCATTACCTTGTCGAGAGGCTGTTCCATCAGGATGGCCGCCTCCACCGCCGTTAGCCCGCGCTTGATGCCGTGACCTTCGATGGCAATCTTCGGCGACATGTATTGAAGCTTGCGGCGCTGGTTGCCAATGGCGCTGATGATCGGCATACCAAAAAACATAAAGATAAAGAAACAGCAAAAGAAATTCGGGATCAGGTTTCCGAGGATGGTGCTGATCCAGCCTCCGAGATCAAAAGCCGGCTTTGTGACGATCGCACTGGCAGGAATGTAAGATTTTGGGAAGGAGGCGCCGAATGTATATTGGCTTGAGCCTGAGGCATTGGGGTTCGACCAGGTGTACAGAACGCGGCCCTCTGGGTCCAGGCTGGTCTGTGGCTCAGAAGGGAAACCCGACGGGGACTCATGCCAGCGCGGTTCATCAGGCTTGACGCCGGGCGGCAGGTGGAAGGTAACAGTTAAGTTCGTGTTGCCAACCACGTACTCACTGCCGAACCAGGTTGGAGAAAAGACGGCGGAGGCGTAGTTTTCATCGTCGTCATCCGGATAGACGACACCGGTGATCCGTCCGACGGAGACATGCACGGTCCCTGTCTGGCCCGGCTGGATGGCGCGCGACCCCATGTCGACCGCGACGCCCGAGCCGGAGCCCTGATAATCGCGGGAGATCGATACAGGGCTGCCATTCACATCTGCACTGATCGTGTTGTAGTCGTAGTTGTTATTCGGCAAACCTACGTCTACAAAATCAATGGTATGTGCGCCGGGCTGGTTGGTGAACGTGAACTGGTAATCCAGCGACTGAGTGCCGTCTGCATTCCAATAGACGTGCACCACTTCCTGGTCAAGGCTGAAGGAATAACTTTGTGCAAGCGCGCTGGTCGTCATGCTGAGTGCAAGGATGATCACCAGCGCAGCTGTCAACAGTCTTCTTGTCATAACGACCCTCCCAATCAAATCATCAATCGAAAATCGTAAATCGTAAATCGTCTTACCATTTTGGTTCTTCGGTCAACTGATAGGTCGTCCCGCAGAAAGGGCATTCGACCATCGGCGCGCCCATCACCATTTTGACGTTTTCCGGTTTGAGAGCGCCGCCACAGTTCTTGCAGGTCATTTGCTCGACCTTAGTGTCGCCGGGCATGTCTACTTTCATGGTGACCTGCTGGATAACTTCGGTCTTGGTCCCGCGGATGGATGCGTAAATCAGTCCCGCGCCGCCTGCCAGGAAGAGCGCGCCCACGCAGCCGAAGCCAATGCCATAGGTCAGCCAGTTTGAGCTTCCAGTGGCGGACGTGGAACCAATTACGTTTAGAGCGCCATATCCAACGAAACACAAACCGATCAAAAATAATATTCCCGCCCCGATGTAGAGAAGTGGTTTATTTGCCATAACGAGGGCTCCTGTTTTCTCTGGAGTCCAACGTCTCCAGACGTTGAAGGCAGGGTATCGAAGTCTGGCCCCACAGGGGTGCTTCGCGAAGACGTCGGACTCCCGTAAGTAACTATCTTATATACGACAAGTCTAGCATTTCCGCTTCATTAAAACCATGTGACTTTCGTCCACAAATCTTCCTGCCTTTGTCCAATTCTGATCAGGCTGTGATCTTTTGCGGTGTGCGCACCCGCAGCGCGGTAAAAAAGTTGATCACGGCAATGACCGCTCCAAACAGGAAGACATATTGAAAGCCAAAGACATTCCAGACGACCCCGCCCAGCAGCGCGGCCGAGATGGAGAAGATGTGATCGATGGTCACGGCGGCGGTCAACGCAGGCTGGATGTGATCGGGTTGGATGGCGATCTTTTTCATGTAGGTCGCGCGCGCCATGCCGACCGAGAAGATCATCTGGTCGATCAGGAAGCAGGCGCAGACCATCAGGAAGGCCGTGTCGGCAGGGAGGATGAATTTGGCAAACCCATAGCCAAAGCAGACAAAGACCAGGATCACAGCTTCCGAAGCCAGGACCGTCCGCTCGCCGAATTTGTCGATCGACCAGCCCAGCAAAGGCTGGAAGAGAATCCCGATCACGCCGCCGATGGTGAAGAGCGTTGCCATGATCTGGGTCGGTTGTCCCAGCACGCTGACCAGCACCCAGGGCGCAAAGGTGATGAAGAGTTGTTTGCGTGCGCCCGAAAGCACGTTCAAAATGTAGTACAGGCGGTATTCCCTGTGCAGTTGCAGGAAGCCGCGTTTTTCGGCAACCGGTTCCGGTTTCATCATGAACAACAGCGCAGCGGCTATGCTCAGCAATACCGCGGAAATAGTAAAGGTATGCTGGAAAGTGAATCCGAGATACTTGAAGCCCAGCACCACGCTGAAACTTCCCATAACGGCGGCAAGGTTGCGAATGCCGTTGAGTTGACCCAGACGACGGCCGTCCTGTCCCTCGCGTGCGAGTTCCATGCCGATGGTGGAAGCGATCGGCATAAAGAGGTGATTGCCCAGACTGTAGATGAAAAGCCAGATGACCATCACCCAGTAGCTGGATGATGCAAAGCCGATCAGTGCCGCACCGATCGTGCAGAGGATCATCGTTACCGCACCCAGTCGGCGTGAGCAAAGGAACCACAATGCCGCCGAGACGAAGACCACCAGAAAGCCCGGCAGTTCGCGCGGAAATTCCAAAAAGGAACGCTCGAAGCCGCTGAGCGCAAACCTGTCGTTGAGAAAATTATTGAAAGTAGCGTCCACGATGCTGAATGCCATGCCCAGGATCAGCGCGGCGGTGGCAAAGAGCATGAGTTCAGGTGAGGATCGTTTGATGCGGGAAAGGAGATTCATTGAAGCCTCGATGCAGGATACAGGAATTCTAGCACGCAAAATGGGACATTTTTCACGAAATCGAGTATCAGTTGTCCTACGCCGAATTTGGGGTTGGCTTTATACTTACACTATTCTGTCATTGCGAGGAGGGGCACCTTTGGCGCCACGACGAAGCAATCCCCTATACGATAAACTGAGATTGCTTCGCCACCTCGCCGTTTAGGCTCGGGGCTCGCAGTGACAAAACACAGGTAAAAAATGACCATCAAAGAATCCTTCGCAAAATGGCAAGAAACCATCCTCAAGAAATCCCTCGATAAATTCAAGGAGAGGAAAACGCGCTTCGAGACCTCCTCCGGCGTCGAGGTCCCGCGCGTTCCGCTGCCTCCTGACGCTTCGACTGCGCCCGATGCAAACATCGGAGCTCCGCTCAGCGCGGATGCATATTTGGAGAAGCTTGGCTTCCCCGGCGAGTATCCTTACACGCGCGGTGTCCAGCCGACGATGTACCGTTCGCGCTTCTGGACGATGCGCCAGTACGCGGGTTTCTCCACGGCGGAGGAGTCCAACAAACGCTATCGCTACCTGCTCGGGCAGGGACAGACCGGTTTGAGCGTCGCCTTCGACCTGCCGACCCAGATCGGCTACGATGCCGACGACCCCGTTGCGATGGGGGAGGTGGGCAAGGTCGGCGTCTCGATTTCGTCCATTCGCGACATGGAGCAGCTGTTCGATCAGATTCCCTTGGATCAAGTCTCCACATCCATGACGATCAATGCCCCCGCGGGCGTCCTTCTGGCGATGTACATTGCCGTGGCGAAGCGCCAGGGCGCGGA
>DASTJG010000514.1:0-2365 GCA_035716785.1 Anaerolineales bacterium | reverse complement strand
CGGGCGTGGGAATGATGCTGACTCCCTTGAAGATCGCGCGTACCTTCCGCAAATTGACCGCCGCGCTCAAAGTGCCGGTGACCGGAAAATTCCGCCTGGGCTGGGAACGCAGCAAAAACTATAAGCTGATCGCCCGCATCGTGGAGGAGAACGGCGGCTCTCTTATCGCTATCCACGGGCGGACCAAGGAACAACGCTACAGTGGCGAAGCAAACTGGGACGCGATCGCCGAGGTCAAATCGCTGGTCAAAATTCCCGTGATCGGCAGCGGCGACGTAAAGAGCGTAGTCGATATCCAGCGCATGCAGCAGTACACTGGCTGCGACGCGGTCATGATCGGGCGCGCCGCCATCGCCAACCCGTGGATCTTCACCGGGCTGGACCGGGAACAGGTCACGCCGGAGCAGTTGCAAAAGACCGTGCACGAACATCTGGCCAAGAGCATCCAGTTCTATGGCGAGGAAGATGGGCAGCGTCTCTTTCGCAAGTATGCTGTGCAATATTTGTTATTGAAAACCCTGGATCGCGAGTCTCGCAAGGAGATCCTCAAACAAAGACCGTCGGGGGAATTTTTGGAAATGCTGAACCAGATCTATGCCCTGACGGCGTGAATAGAACATAATTTCTGTTATACTCGTAGGGGCACACGGTGCGGCTAAGCAGGCACCGTGCTGTGCCCCTACATGTTTTGAGGTCATGATGGCAAAAACACATACACGCTACGTTTGTCAGGAATGCGGACGGGTTGCCGCGACGTATATGGGCAAGTGCCCGCAGTGTGGATCGTTCAACAGCATGGTCGAGGAAGTCATCCATGACGAGCCTGTGGCAAAGAGCACGGCCGTTCGCGGGCTGACGGGACGGTCTTCTCCGCGTTCGATTGGCGATATTTCCTCGGACGCGGAGGACCGCATCAACCTCCCCATCGGCGAATTCGCGCGCGTGCTCGGCGGCGGGATCGTGCCTGGTTCCATCGTGCTTGTTGGTGGAGATCCCGGGATCGGCAAGAGCACCCTCATGCTTCAGATGGCAATGGAGATGGGTGCAAAGCAGCGCGTGCTGTACGTATCGGGCGAAGAGTCCGAGCGACAGATCAAGATGCGCGCCGTTCGGCTCAACGGACAAAAAGACCTGCCCAAGAATTTGCTGCTTGTGACAGAGACCAATCTTGAGATCATCCTCAATCACATCAACGAAGTAAAACCAGATTTGCTCATTGTCGACTCCATCCAGACCGTCTACCTTTCGAATATGGATTCCTCGGCAGGGTCGGTCTCGCAAGTGCGGGAATGTTCGTCACTGTTGCGCGAACTTGCCAAGACCAGTGGCATTTCCGTTTTCGTGATCGGGCACGTCACCAAGGAAGGGACCATCGCCGGTCCGCGCGTGCTCGAGCATATTGTGGATACGGTCCTTTACCTCGAAGGAGATCGCTTTCAGGTATATCGCCTGCTGCGTTCGGTGAAGAACCGTTTTGGTCCAACGTCCGAGGTGGGCGTGTTCGAAATGCGCGAAGGCGGATTAACTGAAGTGACGAATCCCTCGGAGGCGTTCCTGGCCGAGCGCATGATCAACGCCGCGGGGTCCGCCATCGCCGTGACGATGGAAGGCACACGTCCCATTCTTGTTGAAGTCCAGGGGTTGACCTCACCGACTCAATTCGGTAACGCACGCAGGACTGCAAATGGGGTGGACTTCAACCGTTTGTTATTGATTACGGCAGTACTTACCCGCCGGGTTGGATTGAAACTTTCAGAACAGGATGTCTTCGTGAATGTCGTTGGCGGTTTGCAAATCGATGAGCCTGCGGCAGACCTGGCCGTTGCGGCGGCAATTGCATCCTCCTGGAGAGACATCCCTGTCAAGGCAGATTCGGTCCTGATCGCAGAGATCGGACTCGCAGGTGAACTGCGCATGCCCGGGCAAATGCAGGCGCGCCTGCGAGAGGCGCAAAAGCTGGGATTCAAAACAGCCATCGTGCCGAAAGCTTTGCGAAAAGGGGAACCTTATCCCAAGGGGATCGAGATCATCGAGGTACGGTCCATTCAACAGGCATTGGACGCCGCGCTCAACATTCAAAAGGAAATCCCACAGGGACGGAAAGTGGTTTAAATCTGTCATTGCGAGTCTTTCCTGACACCGTACGTCAGGACGGTGCGAGAAGCAATCTCCTCACACGACATATCCATTCTGCAACCGATCCAAATCTCCTTCGTATAAAGAAGCACAGAAGGAGATTTTCCATGAATGCAAAAATTATCTTAGCTATTCTTGTACTCGCACTCGCTTCCATGGCGTGCGGTTTCAGTGTTGACCTGCCCGAGCGGGTAAAGGCTGGGCCTGAGGTCGAAGAATCCATAACGGT
>DASTJG010000513.1:0-3102 GCA_035716785.1 Anaerolineales bacterium | reverse complement strand
CTCCGCGAGCACAGCTTCGGCTTCCGCATCGAATCGGGCCAAATCGGACTCCTTGCAGCCCAGTTCGATCAGACGCCGTCCTAAACGCAGGATCGGTTCGTTCTCGCGGGCTTTGGCAACTTCCTCTTTTGTACGATACACCTCAGGGTCACCCATCATGTGGCCCCACAGGCGGTAGGTCATCGCTTCTATATAAATGGGACCCGCTCCAGCCCGCGCTTTTGCCGCGGCTTGCTCGACAGTGATGTATACTGCTTCGATATCATTTCCATCGATTTGAATTGACTCAAGTCCAAACGCAGAAGCACGCTTGTACGTCTCCACATTCGACGTTGTTTCATGTGAGGGGGTCATCTCAGAATAGCGATTGTTCTCGCAGATCAGAATCAGTGGAAGTTTCCAAATCGATACAAGGTTTAGAGTCTCGAGAAATACGCCCTGGTTCACCGCGCCTTCGCCAAAGTAGGCCAGCGCGACATTGTCCTTCTTTTGTAACTGGGAAGCCAGTGCTGCACCGGCGGCGTGTGGGACCCCGGCCGCCACGATCGCGTTCGCGCCGAGCAACCCCACGGACGGATCAGTAAAGTGCATGGAGCCGCCTTTGCCCTTCGAACACCCGGTAACTTTGCCCAGCATTTCCGCCATCGCAGCGCGGACACTTAATCCTTTTGCAATTGCCTGCCCATGGCCGCGATAAGTGCAGGTCATGTGGTCGTCTTTTCGAATTGCCCAGCATCCCCCGACCGCAGTCGCCTCTTGCCCAACACAGGGATGAAAAGAACCGCGAATTTTTCCCTGCTGATACAGGCTGCGAATCGTTTCTTCGAACTTGCGAATGACAAGCATTTGCCGGTAGGCATCTTGCAATCGCTCTGGGGTCAAGGGCATAGGGTGATCTCCTTTAGCTTCGTAGTGGCGACTTTCCTGACACCGTCCATCAGGACAGGTGCAGTCGCTTTATTTAAAACGGTTCTCCCGTTTTGAGCGGGATGACATTATGAAGAAGAAGTTCTCTGCCACGAATTCACGCGAAACATTAAACAATCCGTGCGAATTCGCGAAATTCGCGGCTGAGGTTTTGAGACTTCCCGTTAATAACGGTAGAGCCTCTAAAACAAACGACTAAAGTCGTTACTACGATGAATTATTTTTGCGGCAACCTGTGCTCAAGCGCCGATTGGACAACCGGGGGCATTGAGTCCACTTGAAGAACTAACCTTTGACTGCGCCAATCAACAGTCCACGTGTAATATAGCGTTCCAGAACGATGGCAATGACAATCACAGGCACGATCATGATCAAAATCAAGACAGACATGTTCCACCACTGTGGGCCGCGCGTCGCATTCTGAGCAGCAATCACCAGCGGCAGAGTCTGCGAATTGGCGCTGGAGAGGAACAAAGCCAGCAAGTATTCATTCCAGGTAAAGACGAGCACAAACAGGAATGTAGCAACCAGTCCAGGGATGGCAAGCGGCAGGACAACCGACCAGAAGATGCGATAGCGCGAAGCGCCATCGATCGCCGCGCACTCCTCCAACTCGATCGGGATGGTGCTGATGTAATCGCGCATTAACCAGACCACGATGGGCAGGTTGCTGGCAACATACGTGATGATCAGCGCTGTATAGGTATCCAGCAGGTGGAGGCGCTGAAACAAAATATAGATCGGGATCACCACGGCTATCGGCGGCAGCATACGCTGGGAGATCATCCAGAAGGCGATATCATCGTTCCTCAGGGCGCGCTTGAACCGACGCCCAATGGTCAGCAACACGATCAAAAACACCGCGCTTGCCGCAGCCACAGCAACCTGCCAGGGAACGCCGAAATAAATGGCAACAATTGCCAATCCCACACAGCCAATGAAGGTCAGAATCGCACCGACCCGCGGTCGGTATTCAAATCGAACGAGAGCATACGCGGCTGTCGCTCCAAGAATCAAGGCTAACAACGCGCTGGTGGGAGCAACGATCGCCGTATTTCGAAACGTTCGCAAAGTATCATTGCTAAGGTCCCCCACCAAAATATACTTCCAGGCATCCAGGGAAGGCTTGAAATCCACGAATGGAATATAGAAAGGACCTTCGGCGACCTGGCTGGGGATCTTGAGAGAAGTGACGATCAACCAGTAAAGCGGAAATAAGATCAGGAATGCCCAGAACCCCAACACTAAGTAAGACAAAACCTTACCGATCGGCGAGGGCGTATTGTATGATCTACTGCGAAACCAATGTATCATCGTTTCCGTTCCAATCTTGAGAAGCGATCCAGTCCCTTACAGCTTTTCTATCGTCTGCTGCCGAATCAAGTTGACAAAAATCATGCTAAAGAACGTGACGAGAAAGAGCAGCATGTACGCCACCGCAGCGGAACCGCCCACATCCAGGCCGCGCCAGTTAATGAAAGCATGATACGTCAGGGACTGCGTAGCGGTCCCTGGACCGCCATTTGTCATGACATTCGGCAAATCGATAATTTTAAAAGCCTCGATCAGCCGGATCAAAATCAAGGTCATGCTGACCGGCAGGATTCCTGGCCAGACAATATGCCGGAAGATTTGCCACTGATTGGCACCATCCACCGTCGCGGCCTCCATGGGTTCGACAGACTGGCTCTCCAGGGCCGCGACAAGCACGATAAACATGAACGGCGTCCATTGCCAGACGTCGGCAATTAATATCGCGGTGCGCGCGCCCCAGGCGTTATTCACCCATGAAAAATCTGTTAACCCCATGGCTTGCCAAATGGGTGTGAACGGACCTTTGCTGGTATCCGTAAGCATCCGGAACATGTAGGCAACCCCTACCGGGGTGATCATCATGGGAAGCAAAAACACCACCCGGAAGAAGCGCCGCCCGGGGAGGTTCTGTACTGTCAGTAATGCCAGCCCCAGCCCTATAATGTACTGAAAGAAGATGCCTGCAAAAACATAGACGATGGTAACCGTGACAGTTCCCAGTCGGCCGCCATTCCACAGGGTGTGTGTGAAAATCCAGGCCAGCCCGCCCAATCCAAGCGACAGCAATAGACGCCCAATCAAGCCGCCGACAGTGACCCTGGCATTCAGCAGATAGCGGGCCAGAAAAACGGCGAGAGCAAT
>DASTJG010000512.1:0-4167 GCA_035716785.1 Anaerolineales bacterium | reverse complement strand
ACGATCGCTTTCACTATTGCCAATCCCAAACCATTGCCGGGATATTCCGAGGCGTTGCGCCCACGATGGAACCGTTCGAATAAATGCGGCAGGTCTTCAGGCGGGATACCAATGCCTGAATCGGAAACAGTCAATGTGACTTGATCTGAAACCTGCTCCAGGCCGAAAGAAATCCATCCGCCCGCGGGGGTGAACTTGAGGGCGTTCTCAAGCAGATTAATGATGACCTGCCTCAATTGCGTTTCATTTCCCTGCACACTGATCGTCTCATTTGGAAGTTTCATTGTGAACAAACGATTTGCCTGTTCGGCGCGCGAGGCAAATTGTTCACCCACGTCGCGCACAAGCAGGATGATGTCCACGGGCACGAACGCGGATTTAGACTCTGCCGCCTCGATGCGCGAGAGATCGAGCAGGCTCTGCACCAACCCTTCCAGCCGCTGACCCTGCTCCTGGGCACGCGCCAGGTAGCGGGTCCGCGTGGAGGCGCTTTTCTCATTGTGCGCCAGTTCGATGTTGGCGAGCAGCGCGGTCAGCGGAGTATGCAGTTCGTGGGCTGCATCCGCCACAAACGAGCGGAGCGTCCCAACTGTCTCCTCCACGCGCTCCGCCATCTCGTTGAACGAGCGACCGAGCGTCCCAATCTCATCCTGGCTTCGCACGTCCGCGCGCGCCGAGAGGTCGCCTTGCGACATGCGCGAGGTGATGCCTGTCAACTCGGTGAGCGGAGTAGTGATCCGGGTGCTGACCGCCCAGCCTGCCAGGGCAGCCAGCAGGACCGCGGCAATGCTGGCAAGGATCCAGCCATCCATCACGTTGTTGAGGATTTCATCGCCATAGGCGGGTCCATCCGAAAGAATGACTGTGCCAAGCAAATTCCCATTCGCGTCCAGGACCAGTTGCTTGACGATCTGCGAGGAACGACGCGCCGGTGCAGCCGTATTTGAATCGAGCAAACCATACATCGATTCATCCGAAGACATAGCCACGCCCACCTCCCCGCGGTTGACGACGACCACATCCTTCTGTTCATTGAAGCCGTCAGCGGGTTCACCCTTCAGGATCTGGATTTGAAAGAAACGATCTGACTTGGCTGGCACGCTTTCCGATTCCCCGATGGGAATTCCAAATGGTTTTTCGCTCGCCACGAAAAGAACTTTTTGCGCCTCGGGTATACCCGAATCCGCGATCTGATTCCCATCCGCATCCAGGACCCGCACACGGGACTGCAGAAAAAGGGACCAACTCCCGGACAGGTCCTGGATCATTTCCGGGGGCAAGCCTGCTTCCAAAAGCTGCGAAGAGATCGACCCGATCTCGAGGGCGCGGCTTTGCAGGTAATTTGCCTCCTGCCCGTCATAATAGTTGCGCAGAACGGTACGAAGAACCAGACCCAGTGAAAACGCCGCGAGCAATGCAATCGCTGCATAGCTCAACGTTAATCGCCATCGGATGGAATCGAATTTCATCATGGACACCTTACAAGTGAAACTTGTTTTTACCACGAAGGACACGACACTTGCACCTGCACATGAAGCTGAACGCTTCACGTGCAGGTGAGTCACACGAAGTTTTTCGTGTTCCTTGGTGCTCCTTCGTGACCGTTGTGGCTAAATCCTTTTAGCCTTTCCGGCTTAGGGTTTTCCAGCTCCAGGAGCTTTCATCATGAACGGTGTGGAGAACAGGATGACATCTGCAATGATACGGTCGCCGGCTTTGCGGCCCCACACCGTAATGGAACTTTGTTCGGTAATTTCGTCAATTGTACTCAGTTCCACGGTCTGCTGGACTTCGGCGCCCGGATCCTCAGGATCGAGTTGGGTGGTCTCTTTGTAGATCACTGTATCTGCAGAGATCACCACCTCGACCTTTGGGCCGGTAAAATCGGTATCTATCTCTGGTTCCTCGCCTGGTTCGGCTTTGGCTCTGACCGTAACGTCTCCGGTGCCAATAAAGACACTGTTATCTTTCCGTTCAATGAAGATCCCAGCTTCATCGGGCTCGGTGTCCGGCAGTTCCTCAGCAGGTTTCACATTTAGCTCAAAGGTTTGCTCGCCGCCGGGACCTCCCAGTGTGATGACATTTTTCCCGCCAGGTCCGCCGCCTGCAGCATTCTGTGGCTGGGCAAAGTACCTGACCGCCATGAACGCCGCCGCCGCAAGCAAGACGACCACTCCTATGCCAATGACGTATGGCATAACAGACTTGCGAGGGGTAGGTGTTTCCTGAATTTCCATTTTTTAAATCTCCTTTTATATAAACTCGTTGGTTGAGACGTTCCGTCGAAACCAACTATTTGGTCCCAACTCTTAATTTTCTGGTTACATGCTGGTCTCGACTGCTTGCGCTCGACCAGCGGTTTGCTATTCGTACCTCAGCGCCTCGATCGGGTCGAGCCGCGCGGCGCGCAGCGCCGGGTAGATCCCAAAGAGGATCCCAATGATGACCGCGACGATCAAAGCGAGAGGGATGCTGCCCGGTTCGAGCAAGGCCATGCCGCTGTTCAACGAAGCCGCCAGTGGGATCGAGAGGATTCCCACCGCCACACCGAGTACGCCGCCGCCGACACTGATCAATATCGCCTCCAGCAGGAACTGCAGGACGATGTCTCTCGAGCGCGCGCCCACCGCCAAACGCACTCCCACCTCGCGCGTCCGCTCGGTGACGCTGACCAGCATCACGTTCATGATGCCGATACCGCCCACGATCAGTGAGACGATCGCCATCGCCGCCAGCAGGAGTGAGAACGTGTTGGCTGCTTCCTGTTGCGCGCCCAGGATGTCTTTGCGCGTGGTGAGGTTGAAGTCATCTTGATATTCCCCGTTCGCATCGGGTTCGATCTCGTGCCGTTCGCGAAGATAAGCTTTGATCTGGTCCTTGGCTTCATCCATCCGGCTTTCGTCTGTCACAAATGCGGTGATCATCACGGAGGGTTCCTCCTCATAAAACATCTGGATCACGGTGCTGATCGGCATCAGCAAAATCTCATTTGGATTTCTCTGATATCTTTGCGATTCATCCACGAGCTCCAGTTCGCTCAGTACACCGATCACTTCACAACGGGCGCGATTGACCCAGATGGTCTGTCCGAGGGGATCATCCCCTCCAAACAGGTCGGTCGCGGTTTGAGAGCCCAGCACACAGACGGGACCACTCTCCAGGACTTCAGCCAATGTAAAAAAGCGCCCATCCGCCAGGAAACTGTCGAGCGTCAACACTTCGCCATCCTGTCGGTTCACCGGCTGGATCTCCCCCGCGCTGACAAAGCTCTCCAAAGCGCTGGGCGTGGAGCCCATGACGGAGATATCCAGTGTGGCTCGCCCGAAACGCGCTTTGCCCTGGGCATTGATCGACATATCCACTCGATCCACAAGCTCCACACTTTCGGGCATCAGCAGGCCATCCTGGTATGTCAGTTCTTTTCCAGCCGTGACAAGTTCATCATCATCGATGGCCATTTGGGTGCTGATCTGTACCTGGTTCGCACCGAGGAAGCGGAACCGGCTTTCCACAGCAGCGCGTGCACCGTTTCCCAGCGCCAGCATGGCAATGACAGACGCCACACCGATGATGATGCCCAGCATGGTGAGCACCGCGCGCAATTTATTCGCGGAGACGCCGCGCAGAGACGTCCGCAAAAGATCACCCAGTGACATAATCCGGCTCACCTTCTGTCAGGACTCCATCGCGCATCGTACAGATGCGGCTGGCGTAATGGGCAATGTTCATGTCGTGCGTGACCATGATGATCGTTTTCCCTTCGGCATGCAGGTCGCTGAGCAGCGCCATGATCTCTTTGCCGGTCGCGCTGTCCAGGTTACCTGTCGGTTCATCGGCGAGGAGCACCGCGGGTTCTGTCACCAGGGCGCGGGCAATGGCGACGCGCTGCCTCTCGCCACCGGACAGTTCCATCGGCTGGTGGCCCGCTCGCTGGTCCAGCCCGACACGGGCCAGCATTTGCATCGCTTTTTTGTATTGCTCTTCGCTGCGATATTCTCCCTTGCGATACGCCAGCGGCAGAGCAACATTCTCCCAGGTGGAATAGCGCGGCAGCAGGTTGAAGTTCTGGAAAACAAACCCGATGCGCCGTCCGCGGATCGCGGCCAGTTCATCGCGGCTGAGGGAGAAGACCTCCAACTCCTCCAGCCGATATTGCCCGGAGGTGGG
>DASTJG010000511.1:0-8007 GCA_035716785.1 Anaerolineales bacterium | reverse complement strand
CTCTTTCGTTTCTTTACTCTTCACTTTCCGTGCCTCGATATTCGTATTACGAGTATCGATCTTTTCCACTTGCTGGGGCGTCAGTCTGGCGACTTCCTTTTCGCGTTCCTCTTTCATTAGAGAGTATGTCCCCTTGAAGACGGTCATCTGCGACTCATCGGGGTTGATCTCCCAGATCTGCGTCGCGAGTGCATCCACGAGGTAACGATCGTGGCTGACCAATAAGATCGTCCCCTGGTACGCGTCCAGCACGGATTGCAGGACCTCCTGCGAGGAGATGTCGAGGTGATTGGTCGGCTCGTCGAGCAGCAACAGGTTTGTGTCTTGCAGCGAAAGCTTTGCCAGTGCCAGACGTCCGCGCTCGCCGCCGGAGAGCATGGAGACGCGCTTGAACGCGTCGTCGCCGGAGAAAAGATATTTGCCGAGATAGTCACGTCCCTGGTATGGCAGCATGCCGGGTGCTTGTGTCAGGATTTCATCGAGCACTGTTTTCTCAGGATCGAGTCCTTCATGGGCTTGCGCGAAATAACCGACATGCAGGCTTGCACCCAGAACCACTTCACCGGCCAACGGTTTGAGTTGACCGAGGATCGTTTTGAGGAATGTCGACTTGCCCGCACCGTTCGGTCCGATCAACGCCGCGCAGTCTGCCCGACGCAGTTCGATATCTGGCGTGCGAAAAAGCATTTTGCCGGGAACGCCCGGTTCATCATGGTAGCCCACCTGCAAGTCCCGGGTGCGGATGACCAGATCGCCAGAACGACGCGTCGAACGCAGATGCAGGCCGAGGTCAGGGGTGACACGCTGCGGTGGTCGCAGAGAACGCACACGTCGCTCCGCTTCCTCCACGCTGAAAGGACTGGTCGTTGTGTCTACATCCAATTGCGACCAGTTCATGCTAACCACCGCGTCCATGCCGACCTGTTCGATCGCCTGTACCACGCGCGTCAGTCGCCGCAGTTTGCCTTTGGCTTGCTGCACGTTCTGCCCCGAAATATTTTTCTTGATGTATTCCACATCCCTCATCAATTTATCGCGCTCGGACTCGAAGACCTCCACGCGATGCTGCCAGCGATTCTCGCGCTCGTTCAAATAGGTTGTGTAGTTGCCGCGATAATATTCCGCGCCGCTGATCGCCATCTCAAGCAGGGCGTTGCAGGCGTGATCGAGAAAGTAACGATCGTGCGAAACGATGACCGCTGCGCCATCCCATTGTGAGAGGTAGCCTTCCAGCCATTCGACCGCGCGGATGTCAAGATGATTGGTCGGCTCATCGAGCAGCAACAGATCGGGGTTGGACAAGAGCAGACGCGCCAGATGAGCGCGCGTGCGCTGCCCACCGGAAAGATGATCGAGCGACATCTCAAAGTCAGGTGGATCGAAGCCAAGACCGGTCAGCACCTGTTTGATCTGGACCTGATAGACGTATCCGCCGCGCTCTTCGAAGTTGTGCTGAAGCGTTCCATACCGATCCAATGCCTGATCCCGTTTTGCAGAGTCCGACATCTCCACTTCGAGCTTTTCCAGTTCCCCCTGCATGCGGATCAGTTCCGCGAACGGCTCGAGACAGACATCCCACAAGGTGCCTTTCAGCTCGAAGTCCGCCTCCTGCGGAAGATAGCCAATACGCAGACTTTTCGCGCGCGTCACAACGCCGGAGGAGGGTTCTTCTGCGCCGATCAGGATGCGCAGAAGCGTTGTCTTGCCGATGCCGTTGGGACCGACGAGCGCGAGCCGCGCACCCTTCACCACCGAAAAGGAGACATTGGCGAAGAGGTCTTCCGCGCCGAAGGATTTGGAAAGGGAGGATGCAGTAATCAGTGACATGGTGAGCAGGTAGCAGTTTTGCACAAGCAAAAACGCGGATAGATTTTAACCTATCCGCGTTTTTATTGTTCACGAATTTTGATTCGCGAAAGTTAGCGTAAATTCGCGGAAGAGTTATTCCTCATCCACATGTCCCTCGGAGAGGTGACCGGGTTTTTCCTTGCCCAACTCCAATGACCGTTGGTACGCCGCCCAGACGGCGCGTGAGATCGCGGTGCGGAAGCCTGCCTTTTCGAGATAGTACAACGCCTCCGCCGAGGTGCCTCCCGGAGATGTAACCTGGTTGCGCAACGTCGCGGGATGGCGCTCCGCTTGTTCGTAAAAAGAGGCGGAACCTTTAATCGTCTGCAGGACCAGTTGTTCGGCGATGCGGCGCGGGAAGCCCATATGGACGCCTGCGTCGATCAGGGCCTCCGTGAAGAGGAAGACATAGGCAGGACCGCTTCCAGAGAGCGCGGTCGCCATGTCGAGATAGCTTTCGTCCTCTACAAAGACTTCTTCACCCAACGCGCCCAGAATTTGCCGCGCCATTTCCTGTTGCTCCCGGGAGGTTCTGGCAGAAGCTGTCCAGACCGTGATCCCTTCGCCGATCTGTCCCGGTGTATTTGGCATGGAACGGACAACCGCCGGATGCTTGAGCCCTTTACTGATCTTCTGGATCGAGGCGCCCGCCACGATCGAAAGTACCAGTGCCTCCGGACGGATCTTGTACAGTCCCTTCATCACTTCGCTGAGACGCTGCGGCTTGACGGAGAGCACTACCACATCCGCGGTTGAGGCGGCAGCCGCGTTGTCAGTTGTTGTTTTGATCTTGTACTTTTTATTCAAATCCGCGCCGCGCTCTTCACGAGGTCCCGCGGCAATAATATTCTCAGGCTTTGCCAGCTTTTTCCGCAGCAATCCTGCGATCATGGCTTCCGCCATGACGCCGGGACCGATAAAGGTGATTTTCTTGTTGAGCATATCTCCTCCGTTGATTACTTTGTGATCGCGTACATATAACTGTCACGCGGTATATCACTGATGTTTGGATGAATAATGTACTTTCGCAACAATCCCTCGCGTACCATGCCTGCCTTTTCTAATACTTTTTGTGATGCAATATTCTCAACATCTGTTGATGCGTTGACTCGATAAATCGTTGGTTGTTGAGAGGCCCAATGGATAATGGCTCGTGTGGCTTCGGTTGCGTAGCCGTTGCCCTGGTGGGAATGAGCAATGACATATCCGAGTCCAACCGTAGAACCTCTGATATGGAAATCAATCATTCCAAAAGGTTGATCCTTCTCTTTGATGGTGATGACAAGAGGAAAACGCGTTTCACTTTCCCATGCAGCCATACTGCTGTTGATAAAATCTTCTGCCTCCTGTAATTGCTGATGGGGACGCCAGGTTGTATAACGCGTTACTTTTGGGTCTTGCATATACTTAGCAAACAGAACAGGAGCATCCTCCCTGCGCGGCTTGCGCAACACAAGCCGTTCCGTCTCGATCTGTTCGGGTGGTTTCATGGCGGTCATTATACTTCCGGTACTTGCGAAGATAACAAATGAGCGGACGTTGTGTCCGCTCATTTGTTACTGAAAACCGATTGCTGGCTTCTTACGTATATGCCATCTGCTCAACACGCTGCTTCTTCGTCTGGCGTTTGTTCTGTTTGGCGGCGAGCATTCTGTCCTGTCGCTTCTGAGCGGAGCGGATGATCAACTTCAGAAATTTATGGTGGTTGTATACCGGATCGTTGATCAACGAGAAATCTGCGGAACCCGGCTCGTCGGGCGCGTAGAAAATTCCGCAGTTCGGGTTGATCTCGAGCATGTAGATCGTGCCATCGGCTGCCATGCGATAGTCACAGCGCGCGTAACCATTGCCATCCATCTCTTTAAACAAACGTGTGGTCTGATCTCGCAACACTTTTTCGATACGCGCATCCTTGACAGGCGCAACGGACATCTTCTCGTATTCAACCCACTTCATGTTGTAGTGCTTGAACGATTCACCTTTGGGGAAGATGAATTCCACAGGCTTGAACGTGATGGGATCGTTCGGGTCATCAGGGTTTTCCGCGATGAGACAGGTGAATTCGCGTCCTTCGACGAATTCCTCGAGCAGCGCGCGCCCAAACTCTTCGATCTCACGTGCCACCTGAACTTTGAGTTGTTCAAGATTCTCACAGCGCGAATCGCGCGTGATCCCGATGCTGGCATAGCCATGCGGCGGCTTGACGAGAACCGGGAAACGCAAGCGCTTGGCAACGCGTTCCACATCCTCGACCCGATCCACCATGACCCAGTTCGGTGTTGGAACATTGACCTTCTTTGCATAAGACTTCATTTCCTGGCGGGAAGGATCAAAGAAAACAGAGTCTGCACCTGTAAACGCGACACCGAGTTTCTCCATGGCCTGTACAAGTCCAATGCCCGATAGAGGATCATCGGCTGTGCCATCACATAGATTGAAGAACACATCAACCCCTTCATTTACAAGATCGCGCAATTGCCTTTCAACATTCTTGGGATGCACCTGATAATGTTTCCATTTGAATCCGTTCATGTGTGGTGAAGGATCATAAGGAACATCGTTCGGATCAGGTATGCTTGATAATACGCAGAGATACATGTCGAGTCCTTTTCTTTTATTTCGATCAATCAAGTTGTTGGTGTTGATACTGGCACTGGCATTCTATTCTTGATTGAGTTGCATCTTTACAGCGTTGATGATTCTTTGTTGTTATGTGATTTGATGAATCTTTTAGTTGAATTGATTTAATTTTTATATGCAACTATATAGATTGTATCTATTAATCAATATATGTAAAGGTTTTTGATGATGAATAAGTTTAAAATTTTGTTAGTATTTATTTTGTGGTTTAAAAAAATTTAATATTGAATCGTTTTATGTTATGTGAATTGTGCCTGGTTGTTGTGTCAATAACAGTATTGCTTTGCTTGAATGACAAAAATTTGTTGTCGATAATGATGTTTGTTTTGATATGCCGATATGTTGATGCCTCTTTTATTTCTTTTTTATTGATGTCTTGAAAGAATTGTTGTTTTGCTTTCCAATACATTTTCTTTTACAGGTTGAAATAAAAGGAAGTAGAATCAACAAAGAGGATCATATGACATTGCATTCCGAGATATTCGAACAACCTGAACGGCTTGGTTCCCTGCTTGAAAAACAAAAACAAACTGCTCTTGAAATTGCAAAAGCAATTCAGTCACGCGATGTACAGTATGCGTTTCTGGCTGCACGCGGTACTTCTGATAATGCAGGCCGCTATGCAAACTATCTCTGGGGCGCGCATAATGGAATCCCACTGGCGCTGGCAACACCATCTTTGTTTACCTATTACCGAACGCCGCCGCGTTTGAAAGGTGCACTCGTCATCGGCGTTTCTCAATCGGGTCAGTCCCCGGATATTGTCAGTGTTCTCGAGGAAGGCCGCAAACAGGGCTGCCTGACACTCGCCATTACCAATATTCCTGAGTCGCCGCTTGCCAAAGCTGCGGATCTCGTGCTCGACATCCAGGCAGGCGCAGAAAAGGCCGTCGCTGCGACGAAGACCTATACCACCGAACTGATGGCAATTGCCATGATCTCTGCAGCATTGAGTAATTCAGCTGAGCACTGGCGGGAGCTTGCCTCTATTTCCAAACGGGTGGAGCAAACCCTTGCACTGGATGACGGCATTGCGCAAATGACGCAGCGTTATCGTTATATGAATCAATGTGTGGTGCTTGGGCGTGGATTCAATTATGCAACTGCATTCGAATGGGCGCTCAAGTTAAAAGAGTTGACGTATGTGGTTGCCGAACCGTATTCCTCTGCCGATTTTCAACATGGACCGATCGCGATGGTTGAAGGTGGATTCCCTGTGCTGGCTGTCGCACCGAATGGAAAGGTGTACGAGTCGATGCTGGAGATGTTGACCCGCCTCCGCAAGCAAAAGAATGCGGAACTGGTTGTTATCTCGGATCATGCTGAGGTGCTGACCCTGGCCCAGTCGCCGATCCAACTTCCGCCTCAGATCCCCGAGTGGCTGACTCCGTTGGTGAGCATCATCCCTGCGCAGTTGTTTGCCTGCCACCTGACCGAAGTCAAGGGTTTCGATACCGAAAAGCCGCGCTCGATCACGAAGGTGACAGAGACGCACTAACTAGGGAGTCCGACAGCTCATCGCACTCGCAGGGTGTGCTGTCGATATGGCAAGAGCATGCCCTTCGGCAGTCTTGCACTCCATCATTCACTTTACCCTCTTCGCCATCAAAATATCCGGCTTGCCGATCCCGTTTGCATCAGGCACGACGCCTGTGATGATATATCCCATCTTTTGGTAGAACTCAAAGGGATGATGTTTCAGGTTGCGAATATCGCGTATCTTTTCCCAAAGGTTTTCGTACAGATCGACCCCTGCTAATGAAGTCATATTGTCTTCATCGTCACTCCCGAGCGTGATGGTGAGCCCACCTCGCAAGCGGACCTGCTCCTCGAAGTCCTCGACCAGCACCCGGCCGATACCCTGCCCCTGCGCGGACGGTTGGACTGCCAGCGGGTGAAGCTCCCAGACGTGACCGTCATATCCCGGGATTCCGCCGATAATTCCCAGTAATTTGCCATTTTCTGCCATAGCTACCCGGCAGATTCGCTCAGTTTCGAGCATTTCCCGCACTTCCTCGACCCCGGCCTCGATTGTCGGCCAGGCGTCGGGCCAGTGTTCTCGAAAGGCGTCCACGAGTAGTTGGGCAGCCTGCTGGATGAGATGTTCGTTGTCGGGAGATAGAGCAACGATTTTCATTTGTTACCTCTATAAAGTGACAGTCACCTACAAGGTGACTGTCACCTCTTGCTCACTGCCAAAACTGTGGCAGGTACTCTTTATAGCTTGTCAGATAATCATCCAGGACTTTCTTTGCAGTACCAATATCCGTGATCACAGGGTCAAGTAAAAGACATTGCAGCGCCTTTTCGCGATCTCCTTCGACGGCCGCGTCCACGCATAATTGCGCAACAATCGTTTCCCGGCGGCAGAGTTCTGCGACCGGTTCGGATAACGCGCCCACATGCACAGGATGAATCCCCGCGCCATCGACGACAACGGGAGTTTCCACTGTCGCACCGTGAGGCAAGTTCGCAATCTGCCCTGCATTAGGGAGATTCGCTGCAACATGATAATGTGTCCCGGCGCCTGCGACATTCTCGATCATTTCCAGCGCGCCTTCAGAGTCGGTATCCAATAAATGTTCGATGGTCTGCTTGCCATCTGCCATTTCATTCAGGCGGTCAAGTTCGAAGTCACGCACGGCTGCGAACAGATCCCAGTCATACAGATGGATGTTGTATGTTTCCCAGGGTTTGGTTTGCGCATCGCTTGACCATGGAAGATATTCACACAGATGTGTGTCACCGGGGACAGGGAATAAATCAAAGGCGGAGAAAACGTCCCTCGTGAGCGGCTCGAAGCTTGGGTCCAGTTCGAAGAAGCGCTTCCGAAATAACGGGTAGAGATCCTCACCCGTACGTTTGTCATGAATGGAAAGGATCCACGTGAAGTGATTCAATCCCGCGGCGCGAATATCTACCAGTGGAACGATCTGTTCACGCAGTCGATGATGGATCGGGTGCTGGTCTATGGCAGCATGCATACCGGTGAGCCCATCCGGCACCTCGATGCCGAGGTCTTTCGCCAGTGCCACACCGACCATCACGTAGCCCGCGTAAATTTGATGACACAATCCAACGGCTTTGATCCGGCTGTGACGATTGACCATGTCACAGATGCGGACCATCGGATTCGTGAAATTGATAAACCACGCTTCAGGACAAAGCGACTCCATATCACGCGCAATCTTGATGATCGGACCAATATTGCGGGCTGCATGTGCAAACCCGCCTGGTCCGCCGTTCTCCGCATAGGGCTGGCGGACACCATACCTGAGGGGGATCTCAAAATCCTGTTTCCATAAATTTTCGCGTGCACCCACTTCAATGGCATTGACAACGAACTTGCTCTCCGGCAATGCTTCGCAATGATCCACATGTGCGCTGATCTTGAATTGCGCGTCCCATTCACGATTGAGTCTGTTCGCCAGGCGATGGATGATATCCAGACTGCCGGCATTTCGATCCACCAGGGCAAGTGTGGAACCGCGTAATTTTTTCGAACGGATAATGGCAGAG
>DASTJG010000510.1:0-9837 GCA_035716785.1 Anaerolineales bacterium | reverse complement strand
GTCTTCGGCGATGATGACGAGTTCGCGCTTGCCGATTTGAACGAGTTTTTCAAGAATGGGGACGATATCCTGGGCAGCCGAGATTTTCTTCTCGTTGATCAGAACATAAGCATCAGAAATGACAGCTTCCATATGCTCTGTACTGGTAATGAAATAGGGCGAGAGGTAGCCACGGTCGAACTGCATACCTTCGACGAATTCCTTCTCGTCCGCCATCGATTTGGACTCTTCCACGGTGATGACGCCGTCTTTGCCAACCTGGTCCATCACATCGGCAATCAGGTTGCCGATTTCTTCATCCGCCGCAGAGTTGGTCGCGACCGAGGCGATCGAAGCCTTAGTATCGATCTTGACAGACATTTTGCGCAGCTCTTCGACAACCGTTTCGGTCGCCTGCATAATGCCATACTTGAGCAGCATTGGGTTATAACCGGCTTCGAGTGCCTTGAGACCTTCGTTCACGATGGCGTGTGCCAGCACGGTGGATGTCGTTGTACCGTCACCGGCGATGTCATTGGTTTTGGACGCGGCTTCCTTAAGCAGTTGTGCGCCCATATTCTCAAACGGATCTTCGAGTTCGATTTCCTTCGCAACCGAAACACCATCGTGCGTGATGGTGGGAGAACCAAACTTACGGTCTATCGCCACATTGCGGCCCTTGGGACCGAGCGTTGCGCTCACCGCGTTGGCAACGGTATTCATGCCGTTCTTGAGCTTGCGGCGGGCGTCTTCTGAAAAGACAAGTTGTTTAGCAGCCATTTTTCCAATCCTCCAAAATTAGCCTTCAACCACGGCTAGAATGTCGCTTTCGCGCAGGATGAGCAGTTTTTTCCCATCCATCTTTACTTCGGTGCCGGAATACTTTGCATACAGCACCCGATCTCCAACTTTTACTTCCATGGGAATGCGTTCGCCGTCTTCATCACGGTCGCCTGGTCCCGCTGCCAGAATCTTGCCTTCCTGGGGTTTCTCTTTAGCGGTTTCGGGAAGAATAATGCCTCCAGCGGTCATTTCCTCCTGCTCGATCGGTTCCACGATCACGCGTCCGCCAAGGGGCTTTAGCTTCAGTTTGCTTGCCATCTTAAGGCCTCCTAATTGGAATTATTTGGATAATCAAGGAATTAGCACTCGAACCATCTGAGTGCTAATCGTATGATACCGAAACAGGCGAACTACGTCAAGAGGGCTGAAAGAATTCTTATAAAGTTCTGACGTGGGATTCTGGGCAGGGGCAGGTCTTTGCGAAGCACTCCGCGAAGACCTGCCCCTGCTGTTGCATGATTATGGATTTGGTGTGGCCGTGATATCGTCCATTCCCCCACTTGCCTCCGTAGCTGTCCCGGTTGGGGCTGCCAGCTGGGGCAGCGGTGTCCCCGAAGCCAGCGATGCGCAGATTTCCTCCGCCGCCTCGACAATGCTGATGATCGTTTCCCTGCCATCCGTGTAATCATCCGAGTTATTGTCGAGTTCTGCCCGCACTTCACTCATGGTCTGCATGGACTCACTACAATGATTATCTTTCGGGCGGCTCAATGCTGCCTGCACTGACCCATAGATGTAGTAATAGACAATCGTGCTAGGAGAAATCGGCAGTCCCTGCACATCCACCGGGTTCTCACCCAAATCCGGAAAACAACGTTCCAGTCCACGTCCCAGGCAGGAATCTTCACCTGAACAGCCATAGATTGCACATTTCAATGAGTAGATCGAACCTTCATAGTTGCGCGATTTAAAATAAATAACGCCCAACTCCCCGTAGATATCTGCATTGGTGGGTTCATATTCCAAAGCGGTCTGCACGTTGCGTGCGGCGATGAAGAATTCACCTAACTGGGAATAGGTACGTGCAATCGAGAGATGCGGACCGGGGTCTTTCACCTCAATTTGTTCATTGATTTTCACCGCTTTATCGAAATATTCCAGCGATTGCTCATACACCGGGCGTGCCGCCTCCTCCCCGCGCGTAATGGCTACGTCATAGGCCAGGCGACGATAGTTCGCGCCGATGCGTTGATATAGAAATGTAAAATTCGGTTCGAGGTTGATGGCCTTTTCATATTCAGAGATTGCCAGGTTATAGTCTCCCATCGTTTCGAGCACATAGGCATTGACGCGATATACATCCATCCATTGTGCGGCATCCGGGAGCTCGAACACCTGGTTCATGATCAATACGGCCCGATTCCACTGCTGCTGATCGACAAGGATCTCGGCGTAATAGGCTAGTGCAAGCGGGTTTTTGCTATCTAATTTCTGGGCAGTCAAAGCTTCCTGTTCGGCCTGCGCCAAAAAATCCTGCACTTCTTCCGTGGTATGGAAGTCAGAGTTTGCATTCCAATCCAGCGTCAGCGCCCGGACAGCATGCGCGGTGCTGTCATCCGGAGCAAGTTCAACAGCTTTATTTGCAGATGCAAGCGCTTCGGATAAACGCGCTTTTATATCAGCGTTGGTGATCAGGAAAGCAGACGAATAGGTTTGGATACGTGCCAGCTTTGCCCAGATCTCGGCATTGTTAGGATCGATCTTCAAAGCTTCCCGATAGGCAATAATTGCCGCGTCCACTTTTCCGGCGCTAAAACTTGCATCTCCCTCTAGAATATAAGATTCCGGTGCACGGGTCGGCGTGGCGGTCGGTTCGAACAAGGGACGGATCTCACCCTTGTCCATTTGCTGCAGCATCCACACCCCTCCCAGGATCATCACCACCCAGAGGAACATACGGTAGATATTGGATTGCGGCTTGCGATTAAAAAGAGGGCGACGAGGGCTTACGTTCATGGTGCAGAAGTCCCAACAGGCTCAGGCGTTGCTGTTCCCGTCTCGGGAGCAGGCGTCTCAGCGACCACGGTTCCATCCACAGAGGTCGCAATAGGCGCGTCCCCCGCGGGATTATCCAGATTCTCCTGGCAGATTTCAATAATCGCGTTGACATTCTCATTGACGATCTCCATTGTGATCTCGTCAAAACGGACATTTGCCTGAATGTCCTGGGCAACCTGCAACGCTTTACCACACTGGTTGGTACGCGCTAACGCCAGTCCATAGGTGAAGTAATATTCCACAATGCGCAGATCATTTGCCAAGGGAAGTCCCTTGACCGGGAAACCATCTTCCGTCTGACCGCCATTCACTGTCAGGCTTAGTTGTTCAAAGGCTTGTTGATATTTGAAATTACGATAAAGCATGACACCATAATTTCCGCGCAGGCCCGGGTCCGTCGATCGATCTTTTACGGCGGTCTCGGCGTACTGCAAAGCCTTGGCATATTCACCGATCGTTGCGTACGTGCGCGAGATCAGGCGATCCGGCTCCGGATCGGACGGGTTCAGTGTATTGGCAAGCGTGTACTCAGTAATGGCTTCGTCATACACCTGCAGAAAACGCAAATTGTTCGCGAGTTCCATGTGCAGAATGGCAATATTGGGATTGATTTGAATTGCCGCCCGGTATTCCTGAATCGCCAGTTCAAAATTATTTCCTTCACTCCCGAGAGTTGAAAGGATATAGCCTCTGGCACGATGTGCCTCCAACAGGTTTGAATCCAGATTCAAAGCAACTTTTGACTCTTCTGCCGCCTTGGCATAATTGTCAAAGATACCCGAGTCAACTAAAACTTCAGCGTAGTAGGCATGCGCCAGCGCGTTATTCGGATCCAGTTCGATTGCTTTTTGAACGGATTCCAGGGCGGCGGAATTCTCATCGGCTCCTTGAAAATCCAGCGCCCAACCGCGTACCGCGTGAGCCATGGAATTTTCCGGGCTGAGCAGGATGGCATTTTCGGCATTTGCCTGTGCTTCCGCATACTGTCCTGCCCAGACCTGGATGCGCGCCAGGGCAATGTAAAGCAGCGGATTCTGTGGCGAGGCGTTGATCGCCTCCTGATACGCCTCGATCGCCTGGGGTAATTTCCCCAGCTTGAAAAGCTCCTCCGCCTCCGTGGCAAGAGCTTCCGGAGAACGGGTCGGAGTGGGTGTTGCATCGAACGGGTTCGGTTGTGCAGGTAGATACACCTGATTGAAGTAATAACCAAACAGGAGCACCAGCCCCAGAACGGTCAAAGTGAAGAAATTGGGGCGTTTGCGACGGCGCGTCATGCTCCATTTACTGCTGCGTGGTAGGTACATGGTTTTTATATTATCATTTGCAATCCAGAGTCGCAAGCCGCTTCTCATTTATCTCTTATCTTATGCTAGAATTCGAGTATGCAGTTTGAGGTTTTCACCCTCCTGCCTGATGTTTTCCCCCCTTATCTCGAATCCAGTATTCTTCAGCGCGCCCGCCAGCGGGGGCTGCTCGATGTACGAGTCCACAACATCCGCGATTACACGCATGACCGGCATCACACCACCGATGACACACCCTATGGCGGCGGCGGTGGGATGGTGATGAAACCAGAGCCGGTCTTTGAAGCGGTCGAATCAATTCTGGGATCCATTTCAGTTTCTCCTGCAGGGACGATGCAGACTCAGCCGGTTGCGACTCCCGTTATTCTGTTGACTCCTCAGGGACGCGTCTTCACCCAACGCGTGGCGGAGGAGTACGCGCGTTATGAACGGATCGCCCTGCTCTGCGGCCGCTATGAAGGTGTGGATGAGCGTATCCGCGAGCACCTGGTCACCGATGAGATCTCCGTTGGCGACTATGTCCTGACCGGCGGAGAGCTTCCGGCACTCATCATCATCGACGCGATCGCACGCCTGATCCCCGAGGTGCTCGGCGACCCCACCGGTGCAGAGGATGACTCACACTCTATGGGCCTGCTGGAATATCCGCATTACACGCGCCCGCCTGAGTTCCGCGGCTGGAAAGTCCCCGATATATTACTCTCGGGAGACCATGCCAAAATAGACAAGTGGCGCAGGGAACAGGCCTTAGCGCGCACGTATCGTAAACGTCCTGACATGCTGGAAAAAGCAGATTTAAGTAAAACAGATAAAAAGTTTATCGAGAATTTAAAATCAGAAAGTGACAGTTAACTTTGCGAAGCTGAGTGGGTCAGGTGGCTGTCACTTTCATGGCGTGGAGTCAGCAATATGAAATTCAACTACGGCAAGACCTTTCTGCTTGGTTTCGGTTTTTTAGGCATCAGCATCATTTGGCCCATCTTCAATCAATACATCCCGATTTTCTTACAGGCGGGCAACCCGGAGTTCGAGCGCCAGCTGTTGGCTGAGGGACGTCAGATTCCAAACATTGCAGGCTTTGGTTTGGCCCCCGGTCTCGCGCTTTTCGTCATGACCTGGGACAACATCCTGAACATGTTCATCGCTCCATGGATCGGTGCAAAAAGCGACCGGACCTGGAATCGATTCGGCAGGCGCAAACCCTTTATTTTTTTGGGCGCACCCATTGCGCTTTTGGCTTTTATCTTTGTGCCGATTGCCCAATCGGCTCTCGCGGTTGCCGCATTCATTTTTATTACCAACCTGGGCATGGCGCTCTTTCGCTCTCCCACTGTGGCCTGGCTGGGTGATCTGTTCAGCGCAGAAGACCGTAGTAAGGCAAATGGTGTAATTAATTTAATGGGTGGGGTCGGCGCGTTGCTGGCTTATTTCGGCGGCGGAATGTTGTTCAACCAATTCGGGCGTACTGCTCCATTCATTGCTGGCTCTGTCGCAACAGCGCTTGCTGTGGTAATTGCCTTGATATTTGTCAGGGAACCACCATCCATTACACCGATGGAAAAAGACCAGCAGAACAACGTTTTGCAAAATGTGAAAATCCTGTTTGCCAATCGGGATAGAAGTGCTCTGTTTGTGCTCTTGAGCATTTTGCTCTGGTTCATGGGATACAGCGCATTCGACACCGCGCTTTCTTCATTTGCAGTCTTTACACTGGGAATAAAGGCGGGAACTGCGTCCATCTATGCGGGAACAATGACCATATTCTTCCTTCTCTTTGCTGTACCCGCCGGGCTTGCAGGCACGCGTTGGGGCCGTGAGAGAACCATACGCATTGGATTGATTGGACTCACTCTCAGCGCGTTCCTGGGATTCTTCATCGTTCAGGAAGCAATCACTTTGATTGTCGTCCTGCTGTTTGCAGGCGCGTTCTGGGCAATGATCAACGTGAACAGTTTGCCTCTGGTTTATGATCATGGAGATGAAAAGCAGATCGGTGCATACACAGGTCTTTACTATTTCTCATCACAATTGGCTGCAGTTCTGGGCCCAACGCTGTTGGGATTTTTGGTGGAGGCATTAGGGAATCAGTACCGCTGGATCTGGCTGTTTGCAACGGTCTTCATGGCTCTTGCTTTTGGAGCAATGCTCGGCGTACGACGCGGGGAGGCAACGGTTCCACAACGGAATCCGTGACCGGCCGGGTATGAAGTGTTCTATACATCCTTATTAACAGTCGTCTTGTCAGACAATTAGTCTATAATGTATACTCTCATTGAATATAGCCTGTCATTGTGACTTATAGAGGAGAAGAATTGTATGAAGAAGCTGCATGTCTTCGTTGCAGCGCTCCTGATCAGCATCGCTCTGGGGCCAGCCTGTGCTCCGGCAGCACTTGATTGCAAAAGTAAAGAAATATTCTGTGTCGGATTAGTGACCAATGTTGGCAAGATCAATGATAAATCCTTCAACCAGTCTGCCTGGGAAGGTGTTCAGCGAGCTCAGGAGGAACTAGGAACTCAAGCTCAATATATAGAGACGGCTAACTCAAAGGATTTTGCAAAGAACATCGCGGCCTTCGGCGACATAAACTATGATGTGATCGTGACCGTTGGCTATAGCCTTGGTGATGCAACGATCGAGGCGGCAGCAATCTATCCGGATACTGATTTCATCGGAGTTGATCAATATCAGTTTGAGCCGGTCGACGGTGTGGCAGGTTTGATCTTCCCGGAGGATCAAGCCGGTTTCCTGGTCGGTGCCCTCGCCGCAATGATGAGCAGGAATCATAAAATCGGCGCAGTGTGTGCGACAGACTCGGTCCCCGCCATTTGGCGCCTGGGCGAGGGTTATAAGGCTGGAGCAGCTTACATCGATACTGAAAAGGAGATCAGTACGGAAGTCTATGTCATTTATAACAGCGATTACGACGAGTCCTTTGTCGATCCCGAATGGGGCGCGGAAACCGCCAATTCCATGATCGCCCAAGGCGCAGATGTGATCTTCGGTTGTGGCAGGGTCACCGGGGATGCCGCCATCATCGCCGCCGCACAGGCGGACGCATACGTGATCGGCGTCGACTCAGACCAGTACCTGACCCTGCCCGAAGCCGCGCCGCGTATGCTCTCCAGCGCCATAAAGCTGATTGCTCCCGGCGTCTTTGAGCTGATTCAACTCTCCAGGGAAGGTGCTTTTCCAGGTGGAAACTACTACGGCGATGCAGGCTACGCTCCATTTCATGCTCTGGACAATGAGGTCCCTGCCGATGTGAAGACAGAGATGGAAAATATCAGAGCGGGTCTGCTGGACGGTTCGATCAAGACCGATGTTCTGCCGGTAAAGCCCTAGTTGTAATTGATTTGTTAGAGAAGCCTTTGCCCGCTTCACTCTCAATAGACTTTTGTTGATATAATGCTGAAGACTCTTTACGATCAAGTAATAAAACGTGTTACCTGCAGACTGGCAAGTACCATCACCGAATTGGATGCTTCGATCCATGAGGACTATCCCCACGGATTTTGCAGCAAGGCTGGCTGCTACGTTTTCCACAGCAAGCCGGTCAATTTACACAAGGAGGTGCCCCAGCAAAATTCCCCACCCCATAGATTCAATTAAACTCTAGTTTCCATTTTCAACGAGGAGAAGAAATACATGAAAAAGCTGTACTTTGTAATGGTTGCATTGATCGTTGCTTCAATGATCCTTGCCGCCTGTGGACCTGCCGAAACCCCACCCCCTGTTGCAACAGAGGCCCCAACTGAAGTAATGACCGAAGAACCGACAGAAGCGCCGACTGAGGTTATGACCGAAGCACCTACGGAAGCCCCTGCCGCTTTCAAAGTTGGTCAGGTGACCGACCTCGGCGGCATCGATGACAAGTCGTTCAATGCCACTGCCTATGCCGGCATCGAACAGGCTGTAGACGAACTGGGTGTGGAAGGCAAGTATCTGGAATCACAGCAACAGTCTGACTACGCCAAAAATATTCAGCAATACATCGATGAAGGGACTGACCTGATCGTGACGGTCGGCTTCCTGCTCGGTGTAGACACCGCGGTTGCTGCCAAAGCCAATCCCGAACAGAAGTTCGCGATCGTAGACTATGCCTATCCTGACTGTTGGGAAGGCGCAGCAGAGGGCAAGGACTGCGGTTCCGCAACTGAACTTCCGAATGTCCTCGGCTTGACCTTCTCGACTGATCAGGCTGCTTTCCTGGCCGGCTATGCCGCTGCGGCATCCTCAGAGACAGGTAAAGTCGCCACCTTCGGCGGGATCAACATCCCCACCGTAACGATCTTCATGAAGGGCTTCGAAGCCGGCGTGAAATACTACAACGAGCAAAAAGGCGCCAACGTGGAAGTGCTCGGTTGGGATAGCGCCGCCAGTGACGGTTCTTTCACCGGTAACTTCGAGTCGACTGATGATGGTCGCTCCTTCGCCGAATCCTTTGTTCAGGAAGGCGCAGACATTGTCATGCCCGTGGCTGGACCTGTGGGCCTGGGCTCGGCTGCCTACTGCAAGGAATCTGGCGCGTGCAAGATCGTGGGTGTCGATACCGACTGGACCGTTTCAGCCAGCGAATACACCGATGTCGTGCTGACCAGCGTTCTGAAGAACATGAACGTCGCGGTCTTCGACGCGGTCAAAGCCGCCCAGGACGGCACGTTCAAGGGCGGCGCCTATGTTGGCACACTCTCCAACGGAGGCGTTGACATTGCTCCCGTGGCCGGCGCTTCCAGCGAATTGACTGCTGAACTGGACGCAATCAAGGCTCAGTTGATCGACGGTTCCCTGACCGTTGATGACGTTCTCGCAAAGTAACCCAACTGCTTACGAAGGGCCGGGGGAATTCCCCCGGCCCTTTTGCTGTGCGGGATGAACGGTTGCCTGCCAGCACAGATGTTGTAACTGGAGAAGGGCATGGCCAAAGTTCTTGAACTACAAGGGATTACCAAACGATTTCCAGGTGTCCTGGCAAATGATCACATTGACATTGCTTTGGAAGAAGGGGATATCCTGGCATTACTGGGGGAAAACGGCGCGGGCAAGACCACGCTGATGAACATCCTTTATGGCTTGTATAAACCGGATGAGGGCAAGATCATCGTGCGCGGCCAGGAGGTCGAGATCCATGGACCCAATGAGGCTATCGCGCGCGGGATTGGCATGGTACACCAGCACTTCATGCTCATTCCCGTTATGACCGTCACCGAAAATGTAATGCTCGGCGTGGAACCCACTCGCAATAAGGTATTCCTTGACCGAGCTAAAGTAGCCGCGCGCATTCGCGAAATCTCGGAGCAGTACGGTCTCGAAGTGGATCCCGACGCGTATGTGCAGGACCTGCCCGTGGGCATTCAGCAGCGTGTGGAGATCATCAAGGTTCTGTATCGTCAGGCAGACATCCTGATCCTGGATGAACCAACCGCTGTCCTCACCCCGCAGGAAGTGGAAGGGTTGTTCAAGATTCTGCAAACGCTGATCGAAAAAGGCAAATCCATCATCTTCATCACCCACAAGCTCAAGGAAGTAATGGCCGTTGCCGATCAGATCACTGTCCTGCGCGGGGGGCGCGTAGTGGGGACTGTATCTCCCGATGCGGTCAACCCGGAAAAGCTGGCGTCGATGATGGTCGGGCGCGACGTCAACCTCGTCGTCACGAAGAAGATCGCTGCTCCCAAAGAGCCAGTGCTCGAAGTCAAAGACCTGATCGTGC